>CAWVSV010000022.1:0-30815 GCA_963933095.1 uncultured Cellvibrionales bacterium | reverse complement strand
GCTGATATTGCTGATATTGCTGATATTGCTGATATTGCTGATATTGCTGATATTGATAGTAGCCAGCCGCGCCAGAATACAGCTAAGTTTCACTAATAACTGCCATGATGATCATGTAAACCTAGTTCTAGTGAGTATATGGCTCTACGATATTAGATGTTAGATCACTTAAAGACTGCGTTTTACATAAAAGAGTTAATTGCCGGACGATTACCACCTGATCGGGTAAAAAACTGTTGCTGACTGTAGGTATTAAAAACCAGACTCAAAAATTTTTCACCAAGGTAATTATTAAGATATTTAAGCTCTACTAAAGCGACTGTAAAGGCATTACTTTTGATAATAGTGACGAGGTTGCTAGCCACGAGAAGCTCGCGAACGCATTAAATGTTTATATCGGTATTACTAACATCGATCTCGCATGGCCGCGCCGATTAAAGATAGATAAATACTGTCTAGTGCGTAGAATATTTAAAAAAATAGTGAAAAAATGCTAATGAATCGAGACTAGATTATAGACTTTAACTCGGATGAATATTTGCCTTGGAAAGATTTTAAATCATACAAAGACTGCTTGAGTTTTGGTCGGACAAGTATGTATCTTTGATGCCGCCAGCTTGAGATTTGTTTGTGCAAGGTTGTTATTGCTAGCGCACTAAAGGGCAACTTAAAATCTCAACTCAACAGCAGCGAAATGATGTGTAAAAAACTGCATGCATTGCTAATGTGAGTGAGAGATTTTTAGAATGCGTTATTACTCAACAGTAAGCTAAAAATCGAACTGGAAATCCTGAATATCTCGAGACAGTTTATTAGCCGCAATGCGGTCTTCTAGTAGCCGCCGAGTATCACCAAATTTAACCGGCGTTTTTTTCCGGCTACGAGACTTAACTGGCTTTTCTGAGGAGGCTGTTAACGGTTTGATAGCTGGCGCGGTACTACTCATATCGATACTTCCTTTTCGATGGTGAATTGCGTCATTCTTGAGCAATTTAAGTAATATTAATCATTATCATTTTAATATTACATTCCGAAACCTATACCTGCTTACAGCTAAGGTCAAGACCTAATTGTGATTAATATAGTTAAGCCACCTTCTCGATAAACCACAGTCGCTTCGATATATAAACCGAGCTGACACCTACGCTGCTTTCGTAGCCCTGCACGCCCAAATCAACAAATAGTGACACCACAACCCCTTAGCTAATAGCGTCAATGCCAAAGTTGAAAAACCGCTGTGAATCCCGCTGTTTTACTCAGGCCTATGCCCGCTCAATTTAGCTTCGCCATGACCTTTAGCGCCGTATTGTCTAAATATTGGAGCCGCTGTAAATCATCGGGTCGATCAATATCGGCAAGTATGGGTAAACTCTGATAGCGCCACTGCAAAGCATGAAAAATTGCCAGCGTTTGCCTAAAAACCTGATCACTACCCCAGTCAACGGCTGCAAATACACTGGCATCATATTGGCGCAACGCTAATGCAACATAGCCCCCATCGAGCGCTGGAATAATCGCCGCATTATGCCCATCAGCTAAGCTTTGCAGCAGCTGCTGCAGGTGCCCTTTGGTTAAGAATGGGCAGTCAGCTCCCAGTAAAATCACCCCCTGCGCGCCCTGTTGCAAAGCCCGCCGAACCGCTGCCGACATTTTATCGCCAAGGTTTCCGGCTACCTGTGGCTGTAAGTCAAAGTTTAGCCGCTGGCACAATTGTGCCAAAAAGACTGGCTTAGTCCCCTGTGTCTGATCACTTAAGCAATAGTGCAGCTGCGTTAAGCACAATTGCCAGCTCGCCAAATGCTCGCTGATATGAGTGCACAAAACCTGATGTAAATGCACACACTGAGCATCATTCAGGGCCGGACGCATACGGGTTTTTACCTGCCCAAGCTGGGGTTCTTTAGCAAACAATAGCACTCGACATTGATCAAATTGGAGCGTCATCATTTCGCCTTAGCGTAATACATTTTAGCCAACCGCGTGGTCGGTACACCGAGACAATAAGCTAAACGGCATGACCACATAAAGACAATTGTTTTTACCCAGCCGTGAGCCTGCCAACGCCTAGCCGAAGTCAGGACTTGGCTCGACACTATGCAGGGGGGTATCTCGCGACGGGCCAATTTGCTAATGGCAATATCTTCCATGAGCGCCAGATTAGGGAAACCACCGAGCTGTTCGAAAAACGCTCGTCTAAAAAACTGGCACTGGTCGCCAGTAGATACTCGCGTAAAACTTGAACGCCAATTAATAGCGCTGGCAATCATCCGATAAGGCCAGCGTTTGTCGTCGAGTTGCAACTTAAAAAAACCCCATTTTTCCGCCGCCAAATACCAGCTATCGAGGTTCTGCAACAGTGTTGAGGGCAGTTGAGAATCAGCGTGTAAAAATAATAGATACTCACCTTGGGATAGCTGAGCGCCCGTGTTCATTTGCAACGCCCGCCCCGCCGAACTATTCAGAACTACGTGCGCCAGGGATTCAGCTATACAAACGCTGTTATCGACGCTGCCGCCATCGACCACAATAAGCTCTACGCCGTGTGATTTCAGCGGCTGTAGCTGAGCGAGTGTATACTCAAGCCGCTGGCTATCATTGAGAACCGGAATAACAATTGATAAACGCATGAGTTTTAGCGTCTCGGTTATATGTCAGAAATTAAGGCGCCGGAGCAGCTACTGCCCTGCCCAGCTGTGCAGCCATAGCAATGATCTCCTATAGCAATATCGCTATTAACAATGCCGGTATAAGCACTGTCTGACAGTAAATCTCGCAAGTGCCAGCGCGCCCGATCAGAGGCAATGGGCAATTCCAGCATTTGATTAAAGTCACAGTCGTAAAGACCGCCCTGCCAATCGACACTGATTAGGCTGCGGCACATCAGCGTAGTTAAATTGGCCTCGCTAAAATTGTCTTTAAGCAGGCGCATGTAATCAGCGAACAAACCTTTTGACTGCAACATACTGCCAAAACGAGCGATGGGCATGTTGGTGATAGTGAGTAAACGGTTAAAGCGGATACCATAACGATCCGCCAGTTCACGTTTGTAGTCAGCTTCTAGCGCCTCTTGCGGCGGCGGCAGGAATGCCCCCGTGGGGTTGTAAGCCAGATCTAAGGTCAACTCGGGTTGAAGGCCGTAACCGAGATTATTGAGTTTATGCAAAGCGTCAATAGAATCGGTAAAGACACCATTTCCGCGCTGAGCATTGACGTTATCTTCAAGGTAGCATGGCAATGATGCCACCACAGAAACACCCTGCGCCGCTAAGAATTCAGCCATATCCTCATAGCCAGGCTGCTGTAAAATACTGAGGTTACAACGATCAATGACCTGCACACCGAGTTTGCGAGCGCCTATAACAAGAGAGCGAAAATGCGGATTCATCTCTGGCGCACCGCCGGTGAGATCTAAGCACTGCAGCTGATACTTTTCAAGAATCTGCAGAATCAGCTCTGTATTCTCCAATGAGAGTAATTCGGTACGCTTGGGCCCGGCATTAACATGACAGTGACTACAGCTGAGATTACAGAGGTATCCCATATTGACCTGTAATGTCTGAAGTGGCACCCGCTTAGTCACAGGAAAATCAGTTTCAATGAGTAGTGGTTTGCTGTCTAACATGTTCTTGGCGGCTCCAGTGTCGTTAACCTAGCGGGCTGTTGAAATCGTCTAATTTTAACGGCCCCCAATAAAATAGGGATTTTTAGGCAATCTTTAGACATACAGTAGCAAAGATTACTGAATCTTTTTTAACCGCCTAATAAAAGTATCATACGCGTGCAATGAAAGCAGGTTACAGTCTCTGGATGTATTGCTACAATGCATGCACTATCAGCCAATCACGATTGATACATTACGTCCCGGTAGCTCAGCTGGATAGAGCAGCCGCCTCCTAAGCGGCAGGTCAGAGGTTCGAATCCTCTTCGGGACACCATTTACACCTCGGTTTTACATCTGCCCTATGAACTTGGTTCTGCTTTTCCCCGAAGATTTTATTAGTCAAGACAGCGCTGCTAAATCAGTTCGCTTATGCGGTCGGCGCCGTGAGCATATTCAACACGTACAACGCGCGCAAGTAGGCGATCAATTAATTATTGGTTTAGTCAATGGCAAGGTCGGCCGAGGTACAATCACAGTATGCAATTCAGACGCTGTCGAGATGGATGTGGTGCTGGACAAGCCACCTCCTAGAGCTCTGCCCATAACATTGATAGTGGCCCTGCCGCGCCCCAAAATGTTGAAACGGATACTGCAAACCATAGCCACTATGGGAGTTAAAAAGCTGATCTTAATCAATAGTGTACGCGTAGAAAAAAGCTATTGGCAAACTCCGATTCTACAACCTGACAGTATTTTAGAGCATCTCACTTTAGGGCTAGAACAGGCGCGCGACACAGTAATGCCAGAAGTAGTTTTAGAAAAGCGCTTTAAGCCTTTTGTAGAAGATTCGCTACCTGCATTGACTGAGTCGAAACTGACTCTCGTCGCCCATCCCGGTCTGGGCCAAGCGCTGAAAACACCGAACACAACTAAAGAAGTCGTGCTAGCGGTGGGCCCAGAGGGTGGTTTTGTTGAATATGAGGTGAACAAGTTGCTAGCCTGCGGTTTTCAGGGCATTCACCTAGGGGATAGAATATTGCGCGTAGAAACCGCAATACCGGTACTCTTGGCCAAATTATTTTAACGGCTTGGCGATTAAACTTTAACTTCTTGTTCTTTCGCCAGCATAGTTTCAAACATCTCATTCGGCTGCGGCCGACTAAAGTAATAGCCCTGATAATAGTGGCAGCCATAACTCTGTAACAAATTCAATTGAGCCTCTTCTTCTACCCCTTCGGCAACCACTTTTACTCCCAGTAATTTACCCATGGTGACAATAGCTTCTACCAACACCTTGTCATTGCGATCAGTGAGAATATCGCGAATAAAGCTCTGATCGATTTTCAACACCGATACTGGCAGGCGTTTTAAGTAGCTAAATGACGAATAACCCGTACCAAAATCATCTAGCGAGAAGCTAATACCACTCTCGGATAAAATACCCATAGTGGCGATGGTCTCTTCAACCCCTTGGATTACAATACCCTCAGTAATTTCCATTTCCAGAGAGTTTTTCGGTATTGGCAATTGCTGTAAAGTTCGGTGGACATCATCAACAAAGCCGCGACGTCTAAATTGACGCGGGCTAATATTGATAGACAACTGCATCTCAGCCCCCCACAAGCCCTGCTGTTGCCAGCGTTGCAAATGACGACAAGCATCTTCAAGTACCCACTGGCCGACATCAATGATCAACCCTGACTCTTCTAGAATGGGGATGAATTCAGCAGGTGAAATCATGCCTTTATTGGGATGGTCCCAGCGAATAAGTGCTTCGGCCCCGATCATCGCCCCGCTTTGAGAATTCACCTTTGGCTGGAAAAACAATCTGAATTGACCCTCTTCGAGGGCACGATGTAAGTCGCCTTTCATGACTAACTGGCGATTCACTTTCTCGGCCATCTCCTCGTTAAAGAATTCAATGCCGTTGCGCCCCTTGTCTTTCACCTGATACATAGCAGTATCGGCATAACGCAACAACTCATCGACACCGGCGTTTTTATCCGGGTAGACTGCTACGCCCACACTGCCCGTTAAACGCAACTCCATATTGTCGTGCCTAAAGGGTTTAGATATGCACTGACGAATTTTCTCGCACACTTCACCAGCTTTAAGCGCCGCACTGACAATATCTTTATCAAGTACCGTCAGCACTACCACAAATTCATCACCCGACAAACGCGCGACTAAGTCCTCATTTCGCACCGTGTCTAACAGACGCACAGCCACCTGTTTAAGCACCTCATCACCCACTGGGTGACCGAGTGAATCATTGATAGTTTTAAATTGATCGAGATCGATAAATAGCAGAGCACCAAAGTAGCCGTGCCGCTTGGCGCGGCGAATTTCATGATCCAAACGCTCACTAAATTGTGTGCGATTAGGCAAATTAGTCAGCGCGTCGTGGTAGGCCATGTGCTCCATTTTGGCCTGAGCTTGCTTGCGGTCGGTAATATCGGTAGAGACAACCAGTGCCACCCGCTCATCAAAAAAGTCCAGCGGCATAACATGTGTTTCAAAGTGGGCACGCGAACCGTCGCCGCGATTAAAAGACTCTTCGACCACGCGCCGAGGTAGCTCGCCGGTAATAATACGGCTGTCATATTCGAGAATTGCATCGACATCCAGAGCGTAGTTGGCAAATAAATCTCCGGCATGAAGGTACTCCATTGCTTCTGGCGAGCGCGCAAAGAAATCGCACAGGGCACGATTAGCGAAGACATAGCAGCCCTTGTTATTGCGAGCACCGATCATCACCGGCAAACTATCGATGAGCTGTCGGCTCTGCTCCTCACTGCGGCGCAGAGCCGACTCTACCGCACGACGCTTAGCCAGAGATAGCTCAACCGAATCGAGCAGGTCATTAGTTGTGTTCACTAATTGCGCCAATTCATCCTCGCGACCGGCCGCTAAAAGACTAAGGCGATGGGCATCGGGTTTTTCAGCATCGATACATTTTAACTCATTAGCCAGCCGAATTAATGGCTTAGTCAGCATGCGATGAAAAACCACCAATAGCAGCAATACCAGCAGTGTGTTACGCAGGACGCCGAAACACATAGTGACCATAGAGCGAGTATAAAATGACTCTAGGGCTCTATCTTGATCGACAGATAAACTAATACTGCCTGCCACGGCCACACCGTAGCCTGGAATTAACAAACGCGATTCAAAGCCAAGAGTATTTTGAGTTATATTCTGTGTGAGCCAGCGCGTTGCTGTCGGGTCCAGCGGCTTGCTCCCGGTTGCCAATATGTTGCCAAGTTCATCGAGAATACTGACTTCATAAATGAACACATAACGAAGAAGACCAGCGACCACTTCGGCAGACAAATCAACATCTAGAGTATGTACCGCTCGCGCTGCTGGCGGTGAGGCTACCTCGATAATTCGCTCGACTAATTGTTGCAGCTGTTTCTCATGATTGAGAAAATCAAAATATAGCTGAATACTGCTCATCGTTAAACCGATACCAAACGCCAGCGAGACGCCAACCTTGGCTAAACGAAATGATATGCCGCGAAAATATGCCCGCACAATAGATCTCTTAAAGAAATGTTAATACGATAGCATCAGTGAAAACGCTAACAGAGTCAAACGAGAACTTTAGTAATCACCTGGTCCAACATTTCGCCGGCAACCTTCAAACTAGCGGCAACTGCGGGATGAACGATTGACCCAGCGCACACGTTTACCCCCGCCGCCAGTGAATCATCTTGCTGCAGCGCCTCTTTCACTCCTGTGTTGGCCATTTCAAGCACAAAAGGTAAAGTGGCATTTGTAAGTGCCACAGTGGCGGTATGGGAAGCACCGCTAGGCATATTGGCGACACAGTAATGAACCACGCCGTGTTCAATATAAGTAGGATTTTGATGTGTTGTGGGCCGAGATGTCTCGAAGCAACCGCCTTGATCTATAGCAACATCGACCACCACACTGCCGGCGGACATACGTGCGATTAAATTGCGACTGACCAATTTGGGCGCCATTGCGCCAGGAATCAACACGGCACCAATCACTAAATCTGCATTTAATACACACTCTTCAATGCAAGCACTGGTGGAATAAAGAGCTCGGAGTCGACCTGAAAACTCGTTATCCAACGCCCTTAAGCGCGGCAACGATTTATCTATAATAGTGACATCCCCGCCCAAGCCCAGCGCCATACGCGCAGCTTGAGTCCCGACTATCCCGGCGCCAATAACCACTACAGAGGCCGGAGCCACCCCGGGCACACCACCCAGTAAAACGCCTTTGCCGCCCTGCTCTTTCTGTAAATGGTAAGCTCCTGCCTGCAGCGCCAAACGCCCAGCCACCTCAGACATAGGCGCTAGTAAAGGCAGGCCGCCACGACTATCGGTAACCGTTTCATAGGCAATGCAGGTGGCGCCTGATGCCCGCAAAAGCTGTGTTAACTGCGGCTCTGCGGCCAGATGTAAATAGGTAAATAATACCTGCCCAGGCCGCAACATTTTGCATTCCCTCGCCTGTGGTTCTTTTACCTTCACTATCAAGTCGGCCCGCGCAAACACTTCCTTCGCTAAGAGCACTATTTCTGCCCCAGCAATAGTGTAGGCCGCATCAACAAAACCACTGTCAGAGCCAGCTTGCGATTCGACTAAAACCTGATGACCACCTGCCACCAGTTCGCGCGCGCCGCTGGGCGTCATAGCCACACGGTATTCCTGAGCTTTAATTTCTTTCACCACACCTATACGCATAGCGCTGCCAGCCCCTACAATATCAATTAAGTTAGTATAGTCAGAGGCAGACAGAAATGATTTATGATGAATACACTATAAAATCTAAGATACGCACCATATTGGATTGGCCCCAGCCCGGTATCGCCTTTCGCGATTTAAGCACGCTGTTTCAAGACCCAAAAGCCGCGCGTTTGGTGACCGACACCTTTGCCCAACGCTATATCGACAGCTCCATCACGCATATTGCCGCTGTGGAAGCGCGAGGCTTTTTACTCGGTGCAAACCTAGCCTATGTTCTCAATAAGCCTCTAATACTTATTCGCAAAACGGGAAAACTGCCGGGTCCTGTCGATAGTATCGAATACAACTGTGAATACGCCAAAGGACGGCTAGAAATCATTAAAAACAGCGTCGGCTCTCATGCCCGAGTACTCATTATCGATGATGTAATCGCCACCGCTGGCACAGCTATTGCCGCCAGTCAGTTACTACAGCAGCAGGGAGCAAAAATCGAGGAGGTAGCTGCGATTGTTGATCTAGGAGACCTCAATGGGCGAGAAACTTTAAATAATGCCAATATCGCTGTATTTTCACTATGTACTTTGTAGGAAGGGTAATAACAACACAACAAGAGGTTATTACCAATAAAAGAGGCACAATTCCTGCTTACTTAAAATAGTAGAGATCGATTTACCAACACTAATTATCGAGAACAGCTTTTATTTGCTATTTCTTTATGTTTTACCTTAAGAAGTTTCGCTAAGTACAAAAAAACTAAGGGAAAACTGGTAAGTGTTCAGAAATCGAACTACAACTTTAACTAATAATTTAAATAACTGTAATAGAGCCAAAGTATTAGGATCGCAGTTATTGACGGTTAATAGTAACAATCAGTGTCACTTCACACTGTGTAGTTATCGCTTTTAAGTAAGCGAACCAGGAGTTTGCATTATGGGTATTTGTGCCGAAGAGCTACGCGAATACGTAATAGAGCCCACCCTGCAACATCTAGGGGCTTGGTCTGAAGGGGCTGAAAATTTACTAATGGCCACCGCCGCACAAGCCTCAGGACTTGGTTTTCATCTATTAAACAAGCGCGGCCGCAGTTTTGGCATATTTCAAATTAGCAGTAATTGCCATTTGAACATTTGGGATCAATATTTAGTACAGGACCCAGACTTAGCCTCCAATATACGAGGCTTAGCCAGTCAACACGAATTTCTTAGCCACCCTCACGCCGAACTCGCCACCAATTTAAGTTATGCCACAGCCATGGCATGGATGGTCTATCAGCGTTGCTCAGAACCGCTGCCAGAAGCCTCTGATATTGAAGGCATGGCCGAATACTGGGCAAAGCATTGGGGCAAGCCGGAAAATCGCCGCTTTCGCTGTGTCAGAAAAGAAGAGTTTGTAAGCAACTATCGCAAATTTTTCGACCGCCGACGCGCATTAGTTGCGGCTTAACTTTGCGGCCGAGGATCACCCCGTGTCGCTAAACATTCACCGCGTCAATTACTTGCGTGCCCGCACTTGCCGGCGACGAATCTAACTCAGCAACAAACGGATCAGCGCCATCATCGAAACGATGCGTCCTGGGCTCACTGCGATCACCTAAGGTTAAACTTTTAAAATCAAATAAATCCTGATCAGCTAACTGCGACGGCGCTACATTCTTAATGGCGGAGAAAATCACATCGCTACGACCTGGAGTTTTAAGCTCCCAATCCAACAGCATTTGCTTCACCATTTGTCGCTGTAAGTTCTCTTGAGAACCACACAAATTACAGGGAATAATCGGAAATTGCTTGTGCTCGGCATAGGTAATTAGGTCAACCTCTTTGCAGTAAGCCAAGGGCCGAATAACAATATTACGTTTGTCATCTGACAACAATTTCGGTGGCATAGATTTCAGTTTGCCACCGTAAAACATGTTCAAAAACAATGTCTCAATGATATCGTCACGATGGTGGCCCAGAGCGATTTTGGTCGCGCCTATTTTCTCCGCGTAGCCATAAAGTGTGCCGCGGCGCAATCGCGAGCAGAGTCCGCAAGTTTTTGCACCTTCAGGCAGTACCGACTTCACCACACTATAAGTGTCTTTTTCGATTATATGAAAAGGCACTCCTACCGACTCAAGATATTGCGGTAGTACATGTTCGGGAAAACCAGGCTGTTTTTGATCCATGTTGACCGCAATAATTTCAAAATCTATCGGCGCAGATTTTTGCATACGCATCAATATATCGAGCATCGCATAAGAGTCCTTGCCGCCCGATAAACAGACCATAATTTTATCGCCCGCCTCAATCATATTATAATCGGCTATAGCATTACCGACATTACGGCGCAGGCGCTTATGCAACTTACTCAGCTCAGCTTTCTGCTCGCGCCCCCGCTTGTCGAGATCGACTGCGGAAGTTGTCATATCAGCATTAAAGGCTTGGGTAGCGGTCATAGTGAGTATCTTTGTAGCGAGCAATAACAGAGGCTCGCTATTGTACAGATTTTGGTCTAAGGGAAAAGTCTGTTTTGCTCCTTCAACAGAGTTTTGCGGTTGTCAATTACAGAACAAACGCTTGCAATCCCTACAGCTTTTCATCAGTGTCTGCGCCAAAGTCTTTGGCGTTAAACAGTAATAGCTATTTTGCAAAGCTTATTGCAAACTGAGTAAAGCCCATATCGACCAACAATAGCGTGATTCACATAAATGCCTGCAGACAATATTAACGATCAACTGACATACGGCAGTTTGCTGGGTCAGTATGCGTTGCAATTCAGCTGCAATTTAGATATTCGCTACTAACCCTTTATATTAGTCTAGCCAACACGCCCATAGCCAAACTTAAGTTAGCTTAAATTTTATCGGCCTGGCCGCTCGGCAACTGTTGCCATAAGCTAACATTCTATGCAGCCTATCTATCGCGGTTTAAGCGGTAATTTATCCGCTATAATGGTGGCCCTACATACTTAAGTCGGCTTATGACCACTCTCTCAGCGCAATCTTCCAGCATGCTCGATTTTGATCGCGAACACATTTGGCATCCCTACTCTTCAGTGCTGGCGCCGCAACCGGTTTTTCCGGTGGCATCCGCTTCAGGGGTGCACCTACACTTGAGTGATGGGCGCACATTAGTGGATGGAATGTCGTCTTGGTGGAGCGCGCTGCACGGTTACAATCATCCTGATCTCAACCGCGCCGCACACGCCCAAATCGATAAAATGTCCCATGTGATGTTTGGTGGACTTACCCATCAACCCGCTGTCGACTTATGCCGTAAACTTGTCAATATAACGCCAGATAAACTCGATAAAGTATTTCTCGCCGATTCTGGTTCGGTCGCGGTTGAAGTCGCTATGAAAATGGCCCTGCAATACTGGCATGCTAAAGGCCAACCGCAAAAAAACACACTGCTATCACTTCGGGGCGGTTACCACGGGGACACCTTTGGTGCTATGTCGGTATGCGATCCGGTCAACGGTATGCACCACCTGTTTGCCAACAACCTAGCACAGAATATTTTTGCCGCCGCGCCGGGGGGCGATTTCCACACTATTGATGCCAGCGCTGTCGCCGATATCCGCGCTAAAATTATTACGCATCACGCTAGTTTGGCTGCCGTAATTCTCGAACCAATAGTCCAGGGCGCAGGAGGCATGCGTTTTTATTCGCCCGACTATTTAAAGGCCGTGCGCACACTCTGCGATCAATACGATCTGCTGTTAATAGTCGATGAAATTGCCACTGGCTTTGGCCGCAGCGGCAAGCTTTTTGCCTGCGAGCACGCTGGTATTAGTCCCGACATACTCTGCCTCGGCAAAGCGCTTACCGGTGGCTATATGACCTTGGCAGCCTCACTCTGCACCGCCGAAGTTAGCGACACTATTTGTCAGGGCGAAGCTGAAGTATTTATGCATGGCCCCACATTTATGGGCAACCCTCTGGCGTGTGCCGTGGCATGCGCCAGCATTGATCTATTACTGGGCAGTCCCTGGCAGCAGCGTGTCAGTGATATAGAGCAGCAGTTACTGCAGGAACTCGGCCCATTACAATACTCCGACAAAGTCTCTGAGGTACGTGTACTCGGCGCTATTGGAGTGGTGGAGATGAGAGAACCGGTAAACATGGCGAACATCCAACAAGCCTTTGTCGATCGCGGCGTCTGGATTCGTCCTTTTGGTAAGCTTGTGTATGTGATGCCGCCGTTCATTATCGCTAGCGAGGACTTACAGCAACTCACCTCAGCTATGGTCGCTATTCTATTGGCCTCTTAATCCAAAGAATACACCACTTCGACACGGCGACCAGATTTGGAGTATTGCAACTGATCGCACAGCGAGGAAGCCAATGTGAGGCCTCGGCCAAAACAGAGTTCATCGACATCTTTGTTGGCCTGCTGAAATTTTTGGTAGTCAAAACCTGGGCCGTCATCGGTAAAACTAAATACCAGACGGTTAACTTCACCATCGGCACCAGGCTTTACCGCCAATTCAAATACCAGCTGTCCACTATTAAGATTTTTAAGACGCACTGCCCGCTCCTGATAATACTCGGAGAATCCATCTACACTCATTTTAGTTGCGCTATTTAGGCGCAAAATACCGTGCTCTACGGCGTTATTGTATAGCTCGGTTAAAATGGTGTAGATCAGATCTTGGTGCACGCTGAGGCCGTGAATATTTACAATCACCTGCAGTAATTGCGGCACCACTTCGTATTCCCGCAAGTGATTAGCATCGAGCTGAAGAGATATGCGCCAAGGCAGTGACATTAATCGCGACGAGTCTAGAGGGGCTAATACCAAGCTATCGCTATGGATGTGTACCACCGGTTGACAGAGCAATTCGACCAGCGAGATATCGTCATCTTGCGACTCTCCAGCACGAAAGGCCTCTATAGAATCGAATATCTGTGCCACGCGGTCATCGCATGGCAAGTCAAACAAGGCTTCAAGACGATCCTCACCGTAGAGTTCAGAAGTCGGTGAGTGAGTTTCTATAACGCCATCAGAATAGGCGTAAAGCCGAGTTCCGAGCGGCGGTTTAATAACTCGAACGGTATTGTCGAACTCATTGTCACTGAGTATGCCCATGGGCATATGCTGACCGCCGAGACGATCATAAAGTTTACCCTCAGAGGTGGCCAAAAGAATATCGTTGATACCGCCAGACCAAATAGAAAGACGATCCCCACTGTGATTGAGCTCAATGATGACGGCACAAAAAAACATATTGCTGGGCAAAAGAGTATGCAATCGCTTATTCACCTCGGAGGCAATATCTCCAACACTCGCTTGCTTAGAGGTCATAGCATAAAAAATATCCGCCACCGGTAAGCAACCAATAGCAGCCGACAAACCATGACCGGTGAAATCGCCCAAAATAATGTAGACACCACCACTAGGGCTAGGCGCGACTAGTACTATATCGCCATTAAACATGGTCATAGGCGAAAAACGAAATTTGACATTACTGCAATTATTGTCGCTGCGCTGAATACCACTTTGTAGAATACGCTCAACAATTACGTGTTCACGTTCCACTTGCATTTGATGATGATGCAGCTGAGTATTGGTTTGTTGCAGTTGTCTGTGGTAACGAACTGTGCGCACGTGCGCCTTCAACTTGGCTATTAACACGTTCTCATTCACCGGCTTACCGAGAAAATCATCACCTCCTACCGATAGGCACTTGGCTAGCGTCTCGTCATCATTGAGTGCAGTAATGAAAATAATCGGTATAAAGCGGTCGCCGCAATAAGCTTTAATTTTTTCAGTGGCTTGGTATCCATCCATAAGCGGCATATTAATATCCATCAACACCAGATCGATACTTTGATCCGCTGCGACAGCATCGAAGGCACTTCGCCCGCACTCAGCCTCGGTGTATTCATAGCCATTATCGGCCAGCATAAAACCGAGTATTTCACGATTGAAACGGTGATCATCAACTACCAAAACCTTCACACACTGCTCCCTCAGCAACACTCAAAAGACAAAACAATCGTTTTAATCAATTTGGAATTTTTTATCGAAGCGAGAGATAGTGAATATTTTTCGTATTTGCGCACTGGAATTAATGATACGGATACCAATATTTTTGCCGGTGAGAAATTTGTGCATATTAATCAACATCCCTAAAGCCGAGCTATCCATATAATGGGTGCGGCGCAGGTCGACTATAAAATGCCCGCCACTGGCGATATCTGCTCCCTCATAGGCACAGAGAAATTCATTAACACAATTAAAGTCGAAATTTTTATCCATCGAAAGAGTTGCCTCTGTACTACTAGCGTTACTAACCACCGCTATACTCATAAATATTTCCCTAACATTACAATTATAAAGTTAAATTAAACCACCTCACACTCAATCATATTTAGACACCGAAAGAGCATTCGACACAATAGAACAGGGATAAAATCACTGCTGTAGTGCTTCCAAAAAAACGCTCGATATATAACTCCTCCGGTATAACATGAGCGATATCGACAAGTCGATGGAACTGCTGCGAAAACTTCTGTGTATGCCCAACCTACTGATTGACGATATAAGAAAACCCTATCAAGCCCACTAACTCTGCCTTAAACGCCGCCCGAAGTTGCTCGATAGATACTTTAAGAAACTTGTCTAAAAGCCGATTTATTTCCAGTATTTACTGATTAAGGGCGAATAATTTCGACGCTGATGGCTCGCTGTTAGTCTCGTTAATGGAGGTAATCGCATCAAAACATTTCAACACAACAGAACAGCTACAGGCAGCCAACAACGCTACATATAGCGCCAACGAGTCTAGAGTATGACAGAGATATAGCCCGGCTAAAACAAGACCCCTTGTTAGTCGTAGGATTAATGGTTTAAATTTGATTGGCTCCATACACAGTTCCCTCCAACATTTTTTATATATTGGTCATTCATATTCTAGTTACAAGGCAGCGACGGTCACTAATAACACGTGTCTATACTAGAGGTTAGTCACAGTGTGAAAAAAGTGCCATAAAGAGTAAAAAACTAGAGAAAAAAAGGCCCGATCACAAGATCGGGCCTTTTTAAATTCAACTCATTTATTACTTTATCGGCCGTATGCCTACCGCTTTGCGCAATTTTTCCAGCAGAGGTACGCTATAACGACGCGCTTTCTCAGCGCCCTTTAACAATTCTGATTCAATAAAGTCGGGATCCAGCAGAAGCTCATTGTAGCGCACACGTGCCTCAAACACCTCTTCGTTAACCAGCTCAAACAAGCGCTTTTTGGCTTCGCCCCAGGCGATACCATTTTCAAAATCTCGGCGCATCTCAGCGGTTTGTTCAGGGGTAGCAAAGGCCTGCCAAATTTGGAAGACGGTAGATGTATCGGGATCTTTGGGCTCACCAGGTTCAAGCAAATTAGTTTTAATCTTGTTGATATGCTTTTTAAGCTGCTTTTCTGTTAAAAATAGCGGGATAGTGTTGCCGTAGCTTTTACTCATCTTGCGACCGTCAAGTCCCTGTAGCACGGCAACGTTGTCGTCGACTACGGCCTCTGGTAACACGAAGCGCTCGCCGTAGTGATGGTTGAAACGGCCAGCAATATCACGAGCCATTTCCACATGCTGAATTTGATCTTTGCCCACCGGTACTTTGTTGGCCTTAAACATCAAGATATCAGCCGCCATCAGTACAGGATAACCATATAACCCCATGGTGACACCTAAGTCGGGATCTTTATCGGCTGCAACGTTAGCATCAACAGCGGCTTTGTAAGCGTGAGAGCGATTCATCAAACCTTTAGCCGCCATGCAGTCGAGCATCCAGCACAGCTGTGGGATCTCAGGCACATCGGACTGACGATAAAATACAGCTTTATCGGTATCGAGCCCGAGAGCCAACCAAGTAGCGGCAATTTCACGACTAGACTGGTGCACCATTACTGGGTCATGGCATTTAATTAGTGCGTGAAAATCAGCCAGAAAATAAAATGACTGGACATCATCGCGCTTAGACGCCTCGATAGCTGGGCGAATGGCACCAACATAGTTGCCCAAGTGCGGGGTGCCTGTGGTAGTAATGCCCGTTAAAATCCGCTCTTTACTCATAATGATTATCTTATCGCTACTGTATTTAATTAACGACAATGATACAGGGAATCCGATAGCGGATACATGCTCCACGGTTGTGGCATCGACTTTACTTGGCTATCTCGGTATACATATTAAACAACATGTATACCGTCTCTAGCGAGAGAGCTTATTTACACGTAGTGCTGATCAGCATCTTGCAAAATACAGCTATCGAAGCCCGCTTGACATAATAGATGGACAGCCACTTGCGAGCGATGACCGCCATCGTCGGTAATCACCAAGCGCTGGCCCTTTGAAAATTGTTCAAACTGCTTACGCAAACGACCCAAGGGGATATTCATACTACCCGATACTGAACTGTGGCGATGTTCAATGGGCAAGCGCACGTCGACTAGCTGACTGCCGTCGACGGCCTCGATGTCATCAAAGTTAATAGAGCGGATAACCGGTTCTTGCAGTAACTTGATAAACGCGGCTTTATTGATACGCATCAAGTGACCTGGAGTTTTCATGGTAACAGTGGCATTGCGCAGTGTGTTGCCCACCAATGCTTCTTCGCCAAAATACTGTCCCGGCTGCAGCATCACTGAACTGTGGCTACCTTTAGAACTAACTTGCGCCTTCCCCGCTTCGATAACGTAAAAGTAATCGCCGCTTTCACCCTCGCGCACAACGGCTCTGCCGGCATCGACCTCAACACTTTCAAAATGAGTAAACAGTTGCTGAATATTGGCAGGTGGCACTTTTTGCAACAGTGGCGACTGCAACAAGCTCGACATCCAATCAACTTCATCCTCATGATCATTAACATCGATATGATGATGTTGCAGATCAGTCAAAGAAAATTCACCGCTTTGACTCCAGGTGAGCAGCAAATCGAGCAGCTCACGTTCAATCGACAATACCTGCACGCGGCTCTTAGCGATGGCATTGCCTGTGGCGGGAGAGGTTTGATTAAGGGCGTATTGACAGGCCTCGGAGTTTACATCGATAAGCTTGCTGGCATGGTTGTTCCCAACTAGCTCGACCCTGCCCTTGAGCAAAAAGAAGCTCTCCTCGATCCGCTCACCCTGTTTAAATATCTGTGCACCCTTGAGAAACTCTCGGGTTGATACTTTAGCAAAAGCCTTGTCGAGATACTCAACACTGAGGCGATCAAAAGGCACGAAAGATTGCAGTAATTCGCGTGTTACGGTCATATAGCTACTCATTTACCAACTCAATGAATAGCTATATTAATGCTCTGCTGCCAAAAACCACACTGCTATATGTTCAAAATGTGAGCTGTAACAACATCTTTAAAACCGCTGGATATTCTACATAAAGACGTAACTCAAGCACCAATTTAAAGCGTATAAGAAGCATGCACCTGACAGCTCTAGGACCTTTATAGGTGCAGAGTAAAGTCGAGTAAAAAATGAGCTTAACTTTTCGGTATGCGGCTATTTACGAAACGGCATAGGACTCTATAAAGATAGTGGGGATCGCGTGCACCGGCCAATTCACGAGTGGAGTGCATGGCAAAGGTCGGCACGCCAATATCGAGGCTAGCCACCCCTACTTCTGTTGCGGTAATGGGCCCAATGGTACTGCCGCAGCCGAGGTCTGTACGAGTGACAAAGGCCTGTACCGGTACCGATTCCAATTCGCACAGATAACGAAAGTGCGCGCTAGTTTCACTGTTACTGGCATAGCGTTGGTTAGCATTGATTTTGATCACCGGGCCACGATTGAGCTCGGGGCCATGATTGGCATCGTGTTTATCGCTAAAATTAGGATGTATACCGTGGGCGTTGTCGACCGAAATCATCAATGACCGGTCGATGACCCGAGCACGCAACTCGGCATCAGGCAGCAAACGCTGTAAGAAGTCCTTTAGCATTGGCCCCTGAGCACCGCAGGCAGAAGCGCTACCCACCTCCTCATGGTCATTACAAATCATTAGGCTACTATATTGTCGATCTGAGGCTATTAACGCCTGCAATTCGATGTAGCAGCTGAGCAAGTTATCGAGCCTAGCTGAGGCGAGAAAATCATTATTGAAGCCGATCAATGCCGGCGGCTGGACATCGTAGAAACTCAGCTCGAAATCGAGCACGGTGTCAATATCCAGCTGTGGGTATTGAGCCTGTACCTGCTGCTTCAGCAGCGCCCTAAAATCGGGTCGAGTGTCAGCATCGACTTGCATCAAAATGGGTGGAATATCTTTTTGAGGGTTAATAGTACGGTTTTTATTAGCTTCACGATCGAGGTGAATCGCCAAGCTCGGAACGCAGGCAATAGCGCGTTCATAATCGATTAAAACATTGCCAAGGCTACCGCCAGCGGTACGATAACTGACGCGCCCCGCCAGTGACAAATCACGATCAAACCATGGGTTTAACAAAGCGCCGCCATAGACTTCCACGCCTAGCTGAAAATAGCCTTTGCGCACTAACTCCGGCTGCGGCTTTACCTTTAAGCATGGACTGTCGGTGTGTGCTCCCACCATGTGTATACCACTGTCGAGCAACGCGTCACGACCATAAACAAAGGCCACGATAGACGAACCATTACGACTACTGTAATAGCCCTGGCCAGCAGTTAGCGTCCAGCTATCGCCTTCTTTAAGCTCGATAAACCCCGCTGCAGCTAAACGCTGCGACATAACGGTAACGGCGTGAAAAGGCGTGGGAGCCTGCTGTAAAAATGTGAGTAAATCCGCCAAAAAATCAGTTTCTAACAGCTTTGAAGTAGACATAGCCAATACCTAAAAAGAGGGATTACAGAAAAACTAACACTAACAGCAGCGCACCCAAAAGCAGGCGATAAATCACAAAGGGCAACATACCAATGCTATTGATAAACTTTAAAAAGAAGTGAATACAAGCATAAGCACTAAGCGCCGAGACAGCTATACCAATCAACATATCAATCCAAATAACGCTATCGCTGCCGATCAGTCCCAGCGCTTTGTACCCCCCCCCCATAGCAATCAGAGGAATCGACAACAGAAAAGAAAAGCGCGCAGCATCATCACGGGTCATGCCCAATAACAGCGCCGCCGAAATGGTGATGCCTGAGCGCGAGGTACCAGGAATTAAAGCAATAGCCTGAGCTAAGCCTATGATCAATGCCATTTTTAGGCTCATCTGCAATAGTGTTTTTGAGCGCGAGCCGCTTTTGTCCGACCACAGCAGCACCAGTCCGAAAGCAATAGTGGATATAGCGATCACCAGCGTCGAACGCAGATTAGCCTCAATAAAATCATCGAAAAACAAACCAAACAATCCTGCTGGAATAGTCGCCCAAATAACATACCAAGCAATGCGACTGTCTTGAGTCTGCTCGCGAGTAGCCAAGCAACGCCCCCAAGCAAAAAGCAACTGATGAATATCTTGGCGAAAGTACAGCACCACCGCCATGAGCGAGCCAACGTGCACGGCGACATCAAAGGCCAAGCCCTGATCATCCCAGCCCAGCAACTGGGCGGGCAGGATTAAGTGGGCCGAACTGGAGATCGGCAAAAATTCTGTTAGGCCTTGGATCAGTGCCAAAAAAACTATCTGAAAAATGTCCATACTATTCGCTATTCCGAGATTGATCGGCGGGAACAATCCGCTTCTTTTCGCGCTTCTTCCAAGAAACGGTATTGCGCAGATAAATAGGCTCGGCGCTCATGGCGTGGATCGCATTACCCTTAGCAAAGGCTGAGGCCGCTAGTACGGCAACATCTTGCGCATGTGGATACCATTCTAATCTGGCGTCAGCGCCATTGAGTACTGGCATATCGGGGTAGTGCCATCCGGGACCAATGGCGTGGACAGTCGCTGCCGGCTTCGAAGCCAGAAACCTGGCCGCCACCAGACTAGGCGCTAGCACTGCATCAGCAGAAAGAGCAATTACAGTATTATTTGCAACTTGATAGAAGCCTGCATAGACCTCGCTCATACGGGCGTCTAGAGCCACTAAAATCGACTCACCCATGCCCAGCGATAACGTCCGCTGTGCTGTTAACGCCATCGCCTGCAAGGTTGAAATAGGTATAACAGGGCAACGCCAACCAAAAGCTAAACCCTGTACCACCCCCAAACAAATACGCAGGCCGGTGAACGAACCCGGTCCGGCCGCAAAGGCAATCGCATCGAGAGCCGCACCTGAAATTTCATGTTTGTTGAGCAGCGCATCAATCATCGGCAGCAAACGTTTGGTGTGACTGCGCGGTGAATATTCAAAAGATTCATCGATTACACCGTCGCGCCAAAGTGCGACAGAGCAAGCTTCGGAGGAGGCGTCAATAGCAAGAATAGAAGTCATGGTTACAACTATGAAAATTGGAAAGCATTAAAAGCGTTATTTTCTCAGATTCTCTAGCTAACAACCAGAGCAACACATAATTAGTAGCTTCTATTGGCGCTAATGCAGATAGATGGCAATAGTAGTTTAGGCTCAATGTCCAATCTATATTGCTATGCATCAATGATGGTAATGCTAAAGTGGTTTCTGATAAGTCACCTGTCAAGTGCGCCTGGCGCAACAGTGGCAGGGAAACCTCATTTTATTGCAGCGCCGGCGATCGCTGTAACTACTCACTGCGAGGAAGTAGCTTATAAGATTCGTATAATAACAGTTGCCGAGAAGAACAAATGACCGGTGAGCAAACATAAAAAACCCGCCCACTTGCGAGGACGGGTTGTTAAAGCACTCAGCGCAGAGGTTAAAGCACCTCAAAAACCTTGGCTTTAATATCGTCAACGCTGCCAACACCGGCAACGCGAGCGTACTTTGAGCCACCCGGCAGGTTTTGATAAAAATCAACCAATGGCTCGGTCTGATCATGATAGATCGACAGTCGATTAAGAATAACTTCTTCTGTGTCATCGGCGCGCTGAGTCAGAGGCTCACCGCTCTCGTTGTCCAATCCTTCCACTTTTGGCGGATTATAAGTAACGTGGTAAGTACGACCAGATGCTTCGTGCACTCGGCGACCGCCAAGACGAGAAACGATTTCTTTATCTTCAACATAAATCTCTACCACATGGTCGATATCTACGCCCGCTTCACACAGAGCTTCGGCTTGAGGAATAGTGCGAGGAAAACCGTCAAACAAGAAGCCGGTAGCGCAATCATCAAAAGTAATACGCTCTTTAACCAGTGCAATAATGATCTCATCAGAAACCAACCCACCGCTACTCATGATGCCTTTAACCTTCAGGCCCAACTCAGATTCAGCTTTAACCGCCGCTCGCAACATGTCACCGGTGGAGATTTGGGGTATGCCGAATTTTTCCATGATGAACTGTGCCTGAGTACCTTTGCCGGCACCCGGCGCTCCCAATAAGATGATGCGCATTTAGCCTCGCTCCTGTAGTTATGATAAGTAGTTGTAATAGGTAGTTATGATAGATCGTCAATATTTGTGGTGATAGCCAGCCATTGTTGTCTCGAAAAATTCAAGTAGCTGGCCGTATCACTATACGGCCATCGAAAGGCGCGTAACGATACACGCAGAGCTAGCCCTGCACAAGCATGAAAAGTGTTCTATATATAGAGGAGGGAATATAAAATTTTATCACTCAAAGACGGTGAACACTATGAGAGTACAAGAACTCACCCAACAGTGGGAAGCACATGCCGGCGGGCAGATAGCAGATACTCAATACCAGATTCAACTGCAGGTTGAAGATGCCGCTAAAATCGCTGCGCTAATCGATATGTATCCCAAGCGAACCGCAGAAACATTAATACGAGAACTGCTTAATGCAGCCCTCAGCGAGTTTGAAGGCAGTTTACCCTATATAAAAGGTAGTCGAATTATCGCCCGAGACGAGATGGGCGACCCTATGTATGAAGATATAGGCCCGACGCCTCGCTACTTAAAACTGACACGACAACATTTAAAAAAAATGCAACCAAAACCTGATGCCTCCGCAGAGCAGATTTTTTGTTATTACGGCTCTTAGGTTCATCAGCATTTGTTCAAAAAGCAAAAAAACTTAAATATCTTAATTTTAAAGGCCATATATCTGCCCTGTATGGCAGATAAATTTGGAATGTAAGAAGGCAGTACGAAGAGTAGATTAGCAAGATGCAGGTGACACTCAATGAGACCCAAATGTTGCGTGAAAAGGGGAAATATGGATCAACCGCCTAGGGCAGCCGAGTGGGCTCCCGCATAATCAACAGCACCGATCAACATAGGCTGCACCTTAGACCTAGGCAACACAAAAAACTACAGAGCCCATTATATATAGCTAAGAGCCGCAGTGGCCTTTGGCGCTCCGCAGTAATCGTTAGATCCACCTCATAACAAATTGGCCGCCCTGAAAAACTAGACGCAGCAATCATCACAACGACTGCACATCGATTTACACGGCCACGCTCGCCTCTGCGACATCTATTCCTTAGTTAGCCTTTTTTCGTTTTGTTTGGCCGCATCCCAAAGTAGATCCATCTGCTCTAGGGTGGCCAACTCCAGACTAGAACCAGCCTCCTGCAGCCGTGCCTCGACGTAATTAAAGCGCTGCTCAAATTTTTGACTGCCCCGGCGCAGAGCGGACTCGGCATCGACCTTAGCGTGGCGACTTACATTAACGGCCGCAAATATCAAGTCACCTATCTCTTCTGCCACCTCGTCAATGTCACCGGAAACCAAAGCTGCACGTACCTCGGCCAACTCTTCTTCAACCTTTGCCAGCGGCCCATTAATATCAAGCCAATCGAAACCAGTGTTGGCAGCGCGTTTCTGCAATTTTTGCGCGCGACTCAGGGCCGCTAAATTCATTGGGATATCGGCCAGTGCTCGCACCTTACCTTTACTGACACGCTCTTGCTGTTTCAACTGTTCCCAGCGCACTTTAATGTCAGCCTCATTGCGAGCACTTGCATCAGTGACCCGACTTTCGAGTGTACCTGCGGGGAATACATGGGGGTGACGCCTAATTAATTTAGCCACTAAATCGGAGGCAATAGTGGCAAAGTCGAAACGCGCTTCCTCGGCCCCGAGTTGGGCATAAAATATCACCTGAAACAGTAAATCACCGAGCTCCTCCTTTAAATGGTCAAAATCGCCGGTTTCAATCGCATCGACCACCTCATAAGCTTCTTCTAGGGTAGATGGGGTAATGCTGGCATAGGTCTGTTTTAAATCCCATGGACAGCCGGTTTCCGGTTCACGCAAACGCTGCATCAATGTCACGAGATCGTCAATTGAGTGTTTAGGTTGGGTCATTAGTGCTTTCTTCTTGCAGAAGCGACATTCGATAGCTGATTCAATCGAGCTAATAATCGGCTCAATTCATTAAAGCCTTTTACTTCGACGATTATCGACATATCGACAGTGTGTTTGCCGCGATTAGACAGAGTTTGCATGGCTGTAATATTAACTTTTTCACGATCAAGTAAGTCGGTTATGTCACGCAGCAAACCCTGACGGTCAAACGCCTCGACAATCACCTCAACCGAATAAACACTCTTTGGCGCATCGCCCCACGCCACCTGAATAATACGCTCGGGCTGGTCGCTTTCTAGCTGTAATACATTGGCACAGTCTTGGCGGTGTATCGACACACCTCGACCCATGGTGATATAGCCACTAATGGCATCACCTGGCAGCGGATTACAGCAGCTAGAAATATCGGTCATTAAATTACCGATGCCGTCGATATAGACATCGGCGCCAATTTGCGGTTTAACCGGTGCCTTAGTTCTGAAGGGAAGGATTAAGTCATCACGTTCACAGCACGGTAGCATTTTTTGAGCAGCATTAAGCACAGTGCCAACACCTATATCACTTGCACCTACTGCGGCATAAAGATTGTCTAAACAACTTAAGCTTAAGTTGTTTGCCAATTTTTCAAAGTCCAGTTGCATCAATGCCAAGCGCTTGAACTCGCGATCAAGTAAAGCTTGGCCTTCGGCAATGTTTTTATCCCGAGCCTGCATTTTAAACCAGTGCTGAACACTGGCCCGAGCCTTGCTCGTCGCTAAATATGCAAGCGCCGGTGTCAACCAATCACGACTGGGAGATTCACGTTTACCCGTTAAAATTTCAACCTGATCAGAGCTTTCTAACTGATGATTCAACGGCACTATGCGCTGATTAACCTTGGCACCACGACAGCAATGACCAATATCGGTGTGCACTCGGTAGGCAAAATCGAGTGGGGTTGATCCCTTGGGCAAATCAATGATGTGACCATCGGGGGTAAACACATACACACGATTTTGATCTATGCCAGAATTTAAGTCATCCTGCAGTGGATCTCCACCGAGTTCTTCATGCCAGGCGAGAACCTGTCTGAGCCAGGCAATTTTTTGTTCGTAACTGTCTTCCGCCTCATCGCTGTCGGTTCCCTTGTAGCGCCAGTGTGCGCAAACACCATATTCGGCCTCATCGTGCATAGCTTGGGTGCGGATCTGCACTTCCAACACTTTATTTTCGGGTCCAACCACCGCAGTGTGCAGAGAGCGATAGCCATTTTCTTTGGGGGTGGCGATGTAATCATCAAATTCGTGTGAAATATTGCGCCACTGATGATGCACTACGCCCAGCACGCTGTAACAATCACGCTCATCCGGGACTAATATTCGCACCGCGCGAATATCATAAACCTGAGAAAAGTTTATGCTCTTACGAGACATCTTTCGCCAAATACTGTAGATATGCTTGGCGCGACCGCTGATATCGGCCTCGATATTAATTTCACCTAAGCGGTCGTGCAATTGAGCCACCACGCGATCTATAAAGCCTTGTCTGTCGAGACGTTTTTCGTCTAGTAAGGTGGCAATTTTTTTATAGTCATTGGGCTGTAAATAACGAAAGGATAAGTCTTCCAACTCCCACTTAATATGGCCAATACCGAGACGATGGGCCAGTGGCGCATAAACATCAGCTACCTCACGCGCGACTCGGGTACGCTTACTAATGTCGACGTCTTTAACCGCTCGAATCGCACAGGTGCGTTCTGCCAATTTAATCAGTGCCACGCGAACATCATCAACCATCGCAACAAGCATTTTGCGCACTTGTTCTGCCTGCTCATCCGATTCCTGACCCAACACCGAAACTTCACTATCATTACGCCGAGTACTGATGGCGGCCATTTTTTGAACGCCCTGCACCAATTTACAGATAGTGCTGCCAAATTCGCTCTGCACCCGCGCAGGCGCAAGACGACCTTCGCGGACTGCGCGATATAACACCGCTGCAATCAAGGTATCGCTATCGAGTTGGAGATCCGCCAGGATTTCTGCCATCTCAAGCCCGGTGCGAAAACTGCTGGCGCCTTCAGCCCAGATGTTCTCTGCTGCAATGGCTTTCTCTTCGGCGTCCAAACTCAATTCACAAGCGCGAGACAACAATACGTAATCTGCTGAGCTAAGCGGCAGTACAGCCGTCAAACGGTTGAGCCAGAGATCTATATCCACTCGCCCATCGGCTGTTTTGGGGTGGTCTTGTCTAACTTTTACCATTCGCTAAGGCCCTGTGGGCGTGCTGTATTTAAAAATGAAAAGAGTATTTAATTTTTAACCTACTGTTTTGTAAACAGCGCCATCGACTCAATATGAGCGGTTTGCGGAAACATATCCATAACCCCCAAAGCCTCCAACTGATACCCCATAGCGGCCAGTAACTTAGCATCGCGAGCTAAAGTGGCTGGGTTACAGGAGACATAGACCACGCGACTAGCCGAAAGTTGCTGTAGCCAATTCATGGCTCCCTTAGCTCCGGCACGCGGTGGATCGAGTAAAATGGCATCAACAGGCTTTTTAGCCCAAACAAGTTTTGATACGTCGGCCTCGAGGTTAGCGCTAAAATAACTGCAGTTATCGACATCATTAAGTTCAGCATTTTCACGCCCGCGCTGCACCATGCACTCTGCACCTTCTACCCCGATAACCTCCAGAGCTGAACGCGCCATTGGCAAGGTAAAATTACCGACGCCGCAAAATAAATCCAGCACCCGTTCATCTTTTTGCAGCCGTAGCAACGCCAACGCCTGATTGATCATGTCGCGGTTAACGCCAGCATTCACCTGAGTAAAATCACAGGGATGAAATTGCAGTTGCAACGCTTGGTCTGTTAACTGATAACTCATACGCGGGTTACAAGGCTCTCCATCGAGGTCAAACAACTGCGCATCACTGCTCGGTTTTAACCAAATACGAACGCTGTCATCGCTAGCTAATAACATTAGGTCGGTCAATGCCGTGGCATGCAAGCGCTTGGTATGACGAATAACCACACCTACTTCAGAATCGGTAGCGATCAGTTCAATATGGGTAACTGCGCGGCTGCCGTGCACATGCAACAGCCACTCTCTTAGCGGCGTTAACAGCACGTTAAGGCGCAAGTCCAGTACCGAGCACACATTGACATCGACTAAAGCTTTACTGTGGGCGCGGCGAAAACCTAACTCAACGGTGCCATCATCGCGATACCACACCGCCATTCTGGCCCGCTGACGATAGCCACTTTGCGGTGAAATCAGAGCGGGCAATATTCGCTTAGGCGTTAAACCTGACCAGCGTTGAAATTGATCTAATACAGCCGTTTCTTTCAGCGCCAACTGCTCAGCACTGGCTACATGTTGTAAGTTACAGCCTCCGCAAGAAGCGTAGTGCATACAAACAGGCTTACCGCGTGTGGCACTGGGCTCTAATACGTCAAGAGTGCGGGCCTCACTATAGCGGCCGTGTTCCGAATACACCTGCGCCAATACGAGCTCGCCAGGCAGTGCCCCCTCTACGAATAGCGTTTTTCCCTCGGTGCGCGAAATACCGCGGCCATCATGGGAAAAATCGCTAATTAAGACTTCTTTTTTAGCACTTAGCTGAACGCTGTGTTTAGGCGCTTGACGACGGCCATTGCGAGATTTCTGTTGCCCAGCAGGCTTTTTAAAGACCCTGCGACTCACGTTCTACCCTTCGAAAAAACACCTGAGGATAAATAACGATCGCCACGATCACAAATGATCGCGACTATTACCGCGCCCTCAAGTTCTCGATCCAACTGCAAAGCGGCAGCAACCGAGCCACCGGAAGAGACACCGCAAAAAATTCCCTCGCGCTGAGCTAAATCAATCATTGTCTGTTCAGCGTCGGCCTGCGGCATACTAACGACTCGATCTACTCGGCTACGATCAAAAAAGGACGGTAAATACTCTTGTGGCCAGCGCCGAATACCCGGAATTGAGGCGCTCTCGGCCGGTTCCAGCCCGACAATTTGAATGTCGCTATCGCGCTCTTTTAAGTAGGCCGAGGTGCCCATAATGGTACCAGTAGTGCCCATAGAACTAATAAAATGAGTGATAGTACCATTGGTCTGCTGCCATAACTCAGGCCCTGTGGTTTGGTAGTGCGCCAGCGGATTGTCGGAATTGTCGAACTGATTGAGTACCACGCCTTTGCCGTCGGCTTGCATTTGTTCGGCAAGATCGCGGGCACCTTCCATGCTCTGCTCTTGAGTCACCAAAATTAAATTGGCACCATAAGCACTCATCGCCGCTTTGCGCTCAGCGGTCATATTGTCTGGCATGATGAGAGTCATGGTATAGCCTTTAATTGCCGCCACCATCGCCAGTGCAATGCCCGTATTACCACTGGTCGCCTCAATAAGCGTGTCGCCAGGGGCAATATCACCGCGCGCCTCGGCCTGTAAAATCATCGACAGCGCCGGGCGGTCTTTAACCGATCCGGCGGGATTATTACCTTCCAATTTCACTAATACAGTATTGCGCCCAGAAATAGGCAAACGCTGTAAACGCACCAAAGGAGTCTTGCCAATACAAGCTTCGATCGTCGGGTATGACATCTATAGAAAATCCAGTAACAATATAGCCACCTATTTTAACCCTAAGCGAGTTCAAATTCGATGTGGATTTCACAGGCTATTAAATAGGCAAATAAACACCGATTTTCACCCACTGTGACGCCTGTGATAAGGTTAGAAAATTGCGTATAGACCATTAACTACTATGAAACTACCCAGCATTCACAGTCAAGCTCTCAAAGTCATTCTGCTTCCTCTTACCGGACTCAGTTTTGCCCTCTGCGCGAGCCTCATCTATCTCAATATTAGCTACACCGATAAGTTCGTTCAGCAGTATGGCAACGCACAAATTAAACAGTGGGCCCTGATGGTCGAACAGATCGGTATCGACAACAAAGAACAGATTAGTGATTTATTTGATGCCGCTAGAGTAGAGCCATCTATTCGGGCTCTGGCGATATACACCGACAACAATAATGAACACCTACATCTGGGGCCAGTTTTTGAAACCCATATTCCGAGCATCGCTAAACAGAGCCTAGCCCTAATCGATAAAAACCAAGCCACCCAATTTAGTCAAAGCCAAAGTGGCCAGACACTACTGTTCAAAGCCGCCTTTAGCGATGGTTCCAGCCTCTACCTCGAACTCAGTAAACTGCCCTACTTATTGCTCGACTACCAAACACTTTTAAGCGGCATGCTTTTATGGCTTCTCTGCACAGCCATTGCCGCGGCTCTAACGACGCATTGTAGCCGTAGCTTGGTCAATGCTCTGCGCCAGATTTGCGCTAATATCAATCAAATCTCGGCCGGGAGTTTAACTACCGACAGCGACAACAGCGCCGACCAACTACACAATCAAGAACTGAATGAAATAATGCAAAGTATCGAACAGATGCGACATGCATTACAGCAAACGCAACAAGACAATCAATACCATAGCGACCAGTCGACCAATGACCTACGTGAAACTCTCGACACCATCGAAGTGCAAAACATTGAGCTGAATATCGCCCGCAAAGAAGCGTTAAAGGCCAGCCGAATAAAATCAGAATTTCTCGCCAACACCAGTCACGAGTTTCGAACCCCTCTGAATGGCATTATTGGCTTCGCCCAACTAGCTTTACGTACCGATCTGAGCGAGCAACAACAAAACTATCTGCGCACTATTTTAGAGTCGTCACAGAATTTGCTCACCAGCATCAACGACATTCTCGATTTCTCCAAGCTAGAAACTGGGCAATTAGCACTCGACTATATGCCACTAAATCCCCGTAACTGCATTGAAGAAACTTTAAAAATATTAGCCCCCGAGGCTCAGCAGAAAAAACTGGAGCTAATCACTCTTTTTGACCCCGAGCTACCACAACAGCTGCTGGGCGACCCTTTAAGATTAAAACAAATACTCAGTAATCTTATCGGTAATGGCATCAAATTTTCTGCGCGTGGCAACATTATTATTCGCGTACAACAGTTACAGACTCTAGATACACAGGTCGAAATCAAGATCAGTATCAGCGATTCAGGTATCGGCCTCACTATTGAGCAGCAACAAGAGCTCTTCAGCCCTTTCTCTCAAGCTGATACATCTAATTCCCGCGAACACGGCGGCGCTGGCCTCGGTCTGAGCATATCAAAAGGCCTAATTGAGCGTATGGACGGGCAAATTGGCGTCGACAGCAAGGTCGGCCAAGGTTCGACATTCTGGTTTCAGCTAAAATTGGGTATTGATCGAAGTCACAACCAAAACAACAACCAAAACAAGCTGTCTTTAACTGGGCAGCGCGCACTAATATTCAGCCGCAATTCGATGGCCACGCTGCAGCTGCAGGATCTACTAGAAAACTGGGATGTAAACTGTGAGCAGCAGAGTAGTATCGAGCAGTTACTGCCCACAATTAGTGAGGCCAACCAATCGGGCAAACCTTATAATCTACTACTGCTTGATAGCAGTTATGATTTTAACAACGACGACTACCAGCAATTAAAGAAAGTCATTTGGCGAGCCAGTCAACGGTACCAATGCCGCATAGTCACTATCGCTAGCAGTGAACAACTGTCGCTAATTGTCGATACGACTTTACACAAACTGATCCGTAACTGCCTAAAGCCGTTAATCTGCCAAGATCTACAAGTGCATATTGAGCACAAAAACAGCAAAGCCCAAAACAGTGTCGCTATAATTGCCGCCTCGCCACAACAGAAAGCGCCCTATGAAGGAGAGCCTAAAGCTCGGTCAGCACAGGTGTTGGTGGTCGATGACAACCCGGCTAATTTACAATTGGCCAGCGAATTATTAAAAGGTATTGGCGCAAAAGTGACCACCGCCAACAATGGCAGTGAAGCACTGCAACTATGTGCACAACACGATTACGACCTGATATTTATGGACGTACAAATGCCCATACTCGACGGCATGAATACCACACGAGAATTACGTAAGCGCGAAGATTCCAAACGACGTACGCCTATAATCGCGCTCACCGCGCACGCGATGAGCGATCAAAAAACAGACTTACTGCTGGCAGGAATGGATGATTATTTACACAAGCCAGTGAGTGAATCGCAATTGCAACATGCCCTGCATCGCTGGAGCCAACACAACATCGGCATCAGTGTTAACAAGTCCACAGAGGTGCAAGAAACACTCAATAAGGCCAACAGTAATATCGTAGTCGACCGAGAAAAATGCCTAGCACTTGC
>CAWVSV010000021.1:0-32185 GCA_963933095.1 uncultured Cellvibrionales bacterium | reverse complement strand
GTGAACAGTGGGCGTTTGGTCTTGCTGGTCGCAATAGCGATCACTACGTGGTCAAATAGTCGGCAGGCTCGCTCAATCAGGTCGATATGACCGTTAGTGATGGGGTCGAAAGTGCCTGGATAAACGACTTTTTTCATGATTACAGCCTGCATGATAGTGATTTTACGAGATGATAATCAATTTATTCCCCCTTCGCTAGCAGGGTGGGTGCAGCGTTGCGGGTAATGCGAAGTTAACAACGGAGGGTCAGGTGGACTTATTCAGTTCGCCATAACACGCCGTCATTAATCTACATAGTAGAGCTTAAAACTGACCTTGCCGGCACTCTTGTCGCGGTGCAGGCGCCAGTTAGTCGGCACCACCAAAGTTCGATTGCGTTCACATTCAACGTAAACCGCGCTGCCAGTGTGAAGGTAGCCGCCAACTGCCAGTTTATTAAAGCTGCTCTGCCATAGGTCCTGACTAAAGGGCGGGTCTATGAAGACGATGTCGAAAGGTGCACTTGCGGGCTGACTTAACCAATTAATAGCATCACTAGTGATAACGTTCGCACCGCTCGCATCCAATTGTTTCAGATTGTCGCGCAATTGCTGGGCGGCCAGCGGATGCCGTTCAATCATGGTCAATTCACTGGCGCCACGAGACAGGCCTTCTAATCCCAGGCCGCCAGCTCCGCTAAACAGATCCAGCACTCGAGCGCCGGCGATATCATTCATTAACCAATTGAACAGTGTTTCGCGTATGCGGCCTCCAGTCGGGCGCAGGCCATCAATATTGGCTACCGGTAGTTTGCGTCCGCGCCAACGACCCGCAATGATACTGACCTGTGATTGTGTACTGGATTTGAGGTGGGGCTTGGCTCTGACCATGATCGCTTCTCTGTGTGCAGGGGCTGAGTAAATTATCTGACAAAGTGATAGGATGACCCATTATTTCGTATCGCTGCGGAGTTTGCCGAGCTTTGCTTTCGGCGGCAAGTGTCCAGAGCCATATTCATCGTTTATCCAAAAAGATAGTAAAGCCGATGTTTTTTAGACGTAAAAAGAAGTCTGCCCCTGAGCCCATACTGGACTCAGAAGTTGAGGTCGCAGTTCCTGTTGTTGCCGCCAGTTCTGAACCCATGGTTGTCGAGCCAGAAAAAGTCAGTATTTTTACCCGTATTAAACTGGGACTGTCGCGCAGTAGCAGTAATTTCGCCGAGGGTCTTGGCAACTTACTGCTGGGCCAAAAAGAGATCGATGACGAACTGCTAGAAGAGCTGGAGACCCAGTTATTAGTGGCTGATGTCGGCATTGAAGCCACCACTGAAATTATCGATGCCCTCACCACTGGCGCGGCGCGTAAAGAGTTAGCCGACTCCGGAGCGCTCTATACTGCGCTGCGGCAGATGTTGTTGGAGTTGTTGTTGCCGGTCGAACAGCCGCTGCAAATTGACAGCGCGAGTAAGCCCTATGTGATTTTAATGGTCGGCGTTAACGGTGTCGGCAAGACTACCACTATCGGCAAACTGGCCAAACGCCTTCAGAGCGAAGGCAAGAGCGTGATGCTGGCCGCCGGCGATACATTCCGTGCGGCCGCGGTAGAACAGCTGCAGGTTTGGGGCGAGCGCAACGATATACCTGTCGTCGCTCAGCACACCGGTGCCGACAGTGCCTCGGTTATCTTCGATGCGGTGCAGTCGGCGCAGGCACGCAACATCGATGTGGTAATAGCAGACACTGCCGGCCGCCTGCACAACAAAAGTCACTTAATGGAGGAGTTGAGTAAGGTCAAGCGAGTGATGGGCAAGCTCGATAATAGTGCTCCTCACGAAGTTCTACTGGTGCTGGATGCCGGTACCGGTCAAAACGCTATTAACCAAGCTGAGCAGTTTAAAAAGACTGCCGGGGTTACCGGGCTGGTACTGACTAAGCTCGATGGCACCGCTAAGGGTGGAGTAATTTTTGCGCTGAGTAAAAAATTGCGTCTGCCGCTGCGCTTTATTGGCGTAGGCGAGGGCATTGACGACCTGCAGCCCTTTGCCGCCGAGCCTTTTGTCGCTGCTTTATTTGATCAAAAATTGCACGATAAAACCTAATGATTCGCTTTGATTCAGTCAGCAAGCGCTATCCGAGCGGTTTCGATGCCCTGAGCCAGGTTAATTTTGAGTTGGCAGCTGGTGAGATGGCGTTTTTAACGGGCCATTCAGGTGCCGGTAAAAGCACTTTGCTAAAGTTGATTACCTTGATCGAGCGCCCGACTTCCGGGCAGGTATTTATTAACGGTCAAAATTTGAATCGTATCAATAGCGGCCAGATACCCTATTTACGTCGCAACATTGGCGTGGTGTTCCAAAACCACCAACTGTTGTTCGATCGCAGTGTTTTCGACAATGTCGCCCTGCCGTTGCAGATTGCAGGCTATCAACGAGCAGAAGTGGGGCGCCGGGTGCGCGCCGCGCTCGATAAGGTCGGTCTGTTAAACAAAGAAAAACAAAATCCTATCGCTCTCTCTGGTGGCGAGCAGCAGCGCGTGGGTATTGCTCGCGCGGTGGTTAATAAACCGCCACTGTTGTTGGCCGACGAGCCCACGGGCAACTTAGACCCACAGTTATCAGCCGAGATCATGCAGTTATTTCAGGAATTCCAAGATGTGGGGGTCGGCGTGTTAATCGCCAGCCACGACTTAGGGTTAATTAAGCGTATCAATAAACGTGTACTCGGATTGTCTGAGGGCAAGCTGGTGCACGACGGCCTGCTGACTGCGGCTAGCTATGCTCCGCGGCCAGCGACCGAGACGGGGCTTTAAATGGCCGTTAATAAGGGAGCTTCTAGAATCGCCTCTCGGCCAGAACCTGCGCGGGCAAGTAATCATAAAAATAATAATACTGGCGCCAGTGTCAGCCGCAGCAATACCTCTGATCGTATCAGCTCTTATTTGGCTCACCACCGTGTTACGGCGCTGTCGAGTTTGCAGCGTTTGCTTGCCACGCCGCTGCAGAGCTTGTTGACCTGGTTGGTTATTGCTATCGCTATTGCGTTGCCGGCCATATTTTATGTTGGCCTGCAGAACCTGCAGGCGCTGGGATCTGGCTGGCAGGCCTCGGGTCAGATCTCGGTATTTATTCACAAACGGGCCCGTCCGCAGGCAATACAGATGTTGCAGGCCAAGTTATTGGCAGCACCTGATATTAGCAGTGCGGTCTACGTGTCGCCCGAGCAAGCGCTGGCTGAATTTAGTCTTAGCTCCGGTTTTGGCAATGCTCTCGACACCCTCGATGACAACCCGTTGCCACCGGTATTACTGTTAGAGGCGGCCGTCAGTGTCAGCAGTCCCGAGCAGTTAAATGCGCTGGCGCTGCAGATTTCCACTGAGCCCATCGTCGACGACGTGATGATCGATATGCAGTGGTTGGAACGCTTGTATCAGCTGCTGGCGCTGGGGCAGCGGGCCGTGCTGGCACTGGCTCTGTTTTTAGCGCTGGGGGTGCTGCTGGCGGTGGGCAACACAATTCGTTTGGCTATCGAGAGTCGTCGCGATGAAATTGTGGTGGTAAAAATGGTTGGCGCTACTAATGCCTTCGTCCGCCGTCCCTTTCTGTATACCGGCTTTTGGTATGGTTGTATTGGCGGCCTGCTGGCGCTGCTACTGCTTGCTGTAGCGCTGTTTTGGTTGTCGGAGCCGGTTGCCCGTTTGGCCGACCTCTATCAGAGTGAGTTTCGCCTGCAGGGTCTCGATGCCTTCGTCAGCCTTAAGCTGATTTTAGCCAGTTCGCTGTTGGGGCTATTCGGTGCTTGGCTCGCAGTATCTAGGCACTTATATCAAATAGAACCTCGTTAAAACAAGTGGCGTCTTATTTTTCGAGTACGGCGTCAGTGCTATGCTCGGTTGTTCACTTACTTAGCACGCACTCGCTTTTAATAAGTAATTAATCCATCAGGCCTGCACTTTCACCATCTGTGTGGTCGTTGTGTGCAGTACTTGTTAATACTCACAAAAAATTTACAGCTCCTAATTTATAACTAGCTCTGCGCTGGCAGTTAACGCAGCATTGTACTTAGCTATAAAAGTTACTGAGTTAGCCTGTATTTATCAGTGTCATAGTTACTTTTAAAGGTAATCGCAATGAACTTCCTAAGCAGTTAGCGCTCTATAAAAACAGATGCTAAACTGTATTAGTAATTTTATCGGAGCACGCCCAATGGGAACTAGTTTACAGCCTGTACACACACTTGCCCCCGGAGCAAATCTAGGGGCCTACATTCAGGCAGTTAATGGTTTTTCTGTGTTGTCCGCAGAAGAAGAAAAAAGTCTTGCTGAAGATCTTTTCTACCATGAAAAGGTCGATGCGGCGCGTGCGCTGGTTATGGCGCACCTGCGCTTTGTGGTGCATATCGCCCGCAGCTACAACGGCTATGGTCTTAATCAGGGCGACCTGATTCAAGAGGGCAATGTTGGCTTGATGAAAGCGGTAAAGCGCTTTAACCCCGAAAAGGGTGTGCGCTTGGTATCTTTTGCTGTGCACTGGATTAAAGCTGAAATACATGAATTTGTGCTGCGCAATTGGCGCATTGTTAAAGTGGCCACCACCAAGGCCCAGCGCAAATTGTTCTTCAATTTGCGCGGCGCCAAAAAGCGTTTGGCTTGGTTAACCAACACCGAAGCAAAAGCGGTAGCGGCAGATCTTAACGTCGAAGTTTCGCACGTGCGAGAGATGGAAAGCCGTCTGTCGGCCTTCGATGCCGCCTTCGATGCCGGCAACGACGATGACGATGACAGCGTTTATCAGGCACCCGCACACTACCTAGAAGATAAGCGCTACGACCCAGCGGTGCAGGTGGAAAACGCTAACTGGCAAGAAACCAATGTCAGTAGCTTGACCGGTGCTATGTCGCAGCTAGATGCGCGCAGCCAAGATATTCTTAGGCAGCGCTGGCTTAGCGATGACAAATCAACGCTGCACGAGTTGGCGGCACAGTACGGTGTATCGGCCGAGCGTATTCGTCAGTTGGAAAAGAATGCCATGAAAAAAATCCGAGGCGTAATGGAAGCTTAACCTCCTGTTCATATGAGATAATCCTCATACGTTAATTTTAGGGCCGCACTTGTTGCGGCCTTATTTATTGGAACTAAACCAATATGCCGAAGCTATTTTTATTGACTGCCGTATTGAGTGGCGCCATTGCCGTGTGCATGGGCGCCTTTGCCGCGCACGGGCTAAAAGCGCGCTTGAGCGTCGAGTTGTTGTCGGCTTTTCGTACGGCGGTGGACTACCAGTTTTATCATACTCTGGCGCTGCTGGCAGTGGCCTTATTGATCAAACAAATAGGTATCTCAGCTCCCCTGTTAGCGGCGGGATTTTTACTCATTGCTGGTATATTGCTTTTTAGTGGCAGTCTTTATGCCATGGCTCTAGGTGGCCCCAAGTGGCTGGGGCCGATCACGCCAATGGGTGGCCTTTGTTTTGTCGCCGCTTGGCTCTGCGTAGCTTGGGCCACAACTAATTCAAATTTTTAACTACTCATTATTACAGACCCAACTATTGATTCAATTATGACTGATTCCCCTAATGATTCATCTGTCGACTCTGCAGTCGGCAAGCCTTCCGTAATGGAAATACCGGCCTCGGTATCTGAGCAGGTGGCAAATGCTAGTGATGACAATTTCGCTCTGCGGCCCGAATATAAGCCTAAGTCGATTCGCAGCTATGTGATTCGTGCCGGTCGTATGACTCAGGGCCAAAAGAAAGCTTTTCTGAGCTATTGGCCTCAATATGGCGCCAGCTTATTTGATGGTGAATTTGATTTGATTGAGCGCTTCGGCCGCGAGGCGCCGACGGTACTCGAAATCGGTTTCGGTATGGGCGCATCGCTTTTGACTATGGCCGAGCAGGAGCCAGAAAAAGACTTTATTGGTATTGAGGTTCACCCGCCAGGTGTGGGCCACCTGATAAACGAGGCGGGTGCCAAACATGTCACTAACCTTAAGGTTTATATGGCCGACGCTATAGACGTACTCGACGACTGTATTTTGGACGGCAGCCTCGACCGCTTGCAATTGTATTTTCCCGACCCATGGCATAAAAAAAAGCACAACAAGCGCCGTATTTTACAGCCGGAATTCGCGCAAACTGTGCTCAAAAAGTTAAAAATCGGCGGTGTTTTTCACTTGGCCACTGATTGGGAACACTACGCCGATCAAATGATGGAAGTCATGAGTACCGCACCGGGTTACGACAATAAGGCGGGAGAATATCACTACTCTGTGCGCCCTGATTACCGTCCAATTACTAAATTTGAAATGCGCGGCGAGCGCTTGGGGCATGGCGTCTGGGATTTGTTGTTTGAACGTCAAGATTAATGGCGAGCAGATACTGCGCAGCAAGGCTAATTTGACGTATAGAGCTTACATTGCGTGCCTAAAGTGAATAGTTTTAGATAAATAATTAATTTAAGCTATTATTTTTGGAAATTTGATTAGTCGTGGCCTAGAGTTAGGCAGAGTTTATATTTATAATCGTGTACGAATTGGTTTGCGGCGGAGCCGTGACATCAAATATGAAATATTTGGATTTATAGCACGGGAGCTATCCATGTTTAAGTTGAAACACATTACTACCGCCCTTTTGGCTGTCTCATGCGCTGTTGTGCAGAGCGGCGTTGTTCAGGCCGAAGATTCTCACCAGTGGGAAGCCACCGGCATGGCAGGCATGAACTCGTTTGATAGCAACCGCAACTTGGACGATGCCAGCACTGGCAGCCTTGGCCTCGGTTATGTGCTAAGCAAAGACTGGACTCTTGAAGGTTTTTATCAGGGTTTTGATGCCGATATCGATAACGGCATTGGCGGCGTCGATGGCCGTCAGGTGCGTTTGGATGCGCTCTATCATTTTGCCGAACTCGGTGATGGCAGCTGGCGTCCATTCGTATTGGCTGGTCTTGGTGATCAGGAGTTTGACGGCAAGGGCTTTAAAGATAACGAAACTTTCGGCAACCTAGGTCTCGGTATTAAAAAGCAGTTTTCGGATTCTTGGTTGGTTCGCGGTGATGCGCGTACACTTTATAGTTTCGACGAAGATGACACTGATTACGGTGTAAACGTTGGTCTTAGCTACTTGTTTGGCGGCAACAAAACTGCCGCTGAGAAAGACAGCGACATGGATGGCGTATTCGATAGTCTTGACCAATGCCCTGCTACCCCAGCTGGTGCCGCAGTGGACTCAGTAGGCTGCCCACTCGATAGCGACATGGACGGTGTTGCTGACTACTTAGATAAGTGTTTGAACACTCCCCATGGCGTTAAGGTAAACGAGGAAGGCTGCGTGCTGACTTCCGCTGAAGATGTTTCTTTCGACTTGTCGCTGCGCTTCGATCACGATGGCGATACGATTATGTCGCACAATTCAGCCGATGTTGACAGAGTCATTCGTTATTTAGAAGTTTACCCTACAGCTGACATAGTGATTGAGGGTCATACTGACAGCTCTGGTCCTGCCAGTTACAACAAGGGTCTGTCTGAGCGCCGAGCGGACGCTATGCTCAACTTGTTAACCGGTCAATACGGTATTGATGCCGCGCGTTTGTCTGCTGCGGGTTACGGTGAAGAGCGCCCAATCGCTGACAACAGCACCGCTGAAGGCCGCGCTGCTAACCGTCGCGTGGTAGCTAAAGTCCTCGAGAGTAAATAAACAAGTTATTTATTCAACAAAAAAACCGCAGCTCTATAAATAGAGCTGCGGTTTTTTTGTGCCTGCTAGAATCACAGTAGCTTAGTCAAACATTCCTAATATACCGCTCAAAGCTTCAGTGCCCTTGGTTTTATTGGCCTCGGGGCAAGCGTTGCCAAAGCCCTCGCAGTCTACATCTTCCTCGGGCAGCTCCTCCAGAAAGCGGCTAGGTGAGGTATCCAAAACTTCTCCATACTGCTTGCGTTTGCCTGCTAAAGTAATAGTCAGCACTTTCATGGCACGGGTAATACCCACGTAAGTTAAACGACGCTCCTCTTCTATGCTGTCCTCTTCGATACTGACGCGGTGCGGCAGCAGCTCTTCTTCCATGCCCACCATGAAGACAAATGGGTATTCGAGACCTTTGGACGCGTGCAGAGTTAGCATTTGCACCTGATCCAGCTCGTCATCTTCTTCCTGTCGTTCGAGCATATCGCGCAGTACCAACTTGGCAACGGCATCTTTAATGGTGACCTCTTCGCCCTCCTCATCGCCGCGCTCGAGAATCTTTTGGATTGAATCGATCAGGTAGTGGACGTTTTCAAGCGCTCGCTCGGCCGCCCGCGGCGTGTTGCTGTTCTGGTGCAGCCAGCCTTCGTAGTCAATGTCGTCAATCATCTGTCGCAGCGTGGCAACGGGGTCAGAGCCGTTGCAGGCTTGGCCAATTTTATCGATCCAGTGATTAAAGCGCAGAATCCGTTCCAGCCCTTTTTTCGGTAGGTGCGACTGAATACCGATTTCATGGCAGGCATCAAATAAGCTAATTTCGCGTTCATTGGCGTAGCGTCCGAGCGCTTCCAAAGTACCCATGCCAATCTGCCGACGTGGGGTGTTAATTACTCGCAAAAAAGCATTGTCATCGTCGGGATTAATAATCAGTTTTAGGTAAGACATGATGTCTTTGATTTCAATGCGGCCAAAAAACGACGTGCCACCAGAAATCTTGTAGGGAATTTGATGTTGTTGCAGTTTCATTTCAAACAAGCGGGCTTGATGATTGCCGCGGTAGAGAATGGCGAAGTCTTTAAAGCTGGTACCGCCTCGCAGCCGCCTAACCAAAATCTCATTGGCCACACGCTCGGCCTCGGCATCTTCATTGGCGCAGCGAATTACTTTAATCATGTCGCCGAGGCCACCATCGGACCAGAGCGCTTTAGTGACATCATGGGGATTGTGAGCAATTAAATGGTTGGCGGTGCGCAGAATACGGCTGGTAGAGCGATAGTTTTGCTCCAGCTTAATGAGCTTAAGGGTTGGGTAGTCATCTTTTAGTAGCATTAAATTCTCTGGCCGCGCGCCGCGCCACGAATAAATCGATTGATCGTCGTCGCCTACCACCGTGAGACCGCCGCGAATACCCACTAATAGTTTCACCAGCAAGTATTGGCTAGAGTTAGTGTCCTGATATTCATCCACCAGCAGGTAGCGAATTTTGCGCTGCCAGCGCTCTAACACCTCGGGATTGTCGCGCAGTATTTCAACGGGGATTAGAATCAAATCGTCAAAGTCGACCGCGTTATAGGCGCGCAGGGCTTTTTTATAGCGTTCGTACACACGAGCAATAACAGCCTCGCCGTCGCTCTGGGCAATATTTATGGCGGCCTCGGGTGTCACTAGGTCATTTTTCCAATTGGAAATAGTATTCTGTACCAACTGTAAGTGATCGCTGTCGAGGTCGCCGTCTTTGAGCATGATTTCTTTAAGTAATGCACGCGCATCGTCGGCATCAAAGATGGAGAATCCGGGTTTAAAACCGAGCAACTTGTGCTCTTTACGGATTATATTGAGGCCAAGATTATGAAAAGTCGACACTGTCAGACCGCTGGCCGCTTTGCCTTTTAACAAACTGCTAGCGCGCTCTTTCATCTCGCGGGCGGCCTTATTGGTAAAGGTCAGAGCGGCAATGTTGCGCGCAGAATAGCCACACTGTTCGACTAAATAGGCAATTTTGCGAGTGATTACGCTAGTTTTACCGGAACCCGCTCCGGCGAGTACCAGACAGGGGCCGTCGATATAGTGCACTGCTTCTCTTTGACGGGGGTTGAGCTTTGCCACGGAATACCAGAGTTTAAGAAAGGACAGCTATTGTAGCAGGAAGAGCAGTAAGCCGAATTAACGACAAGCAGGGCTGGGTTGACGGTATTAAGAGCGAAAATTGGCAGATTCAAATATTATCGCCCTAATGACCATTAAAATTTAGCCTCGGTCCAACATTCGATAGCTTAGCGCCTCGTTTAAATGTGGCGTTTGTATCTGTGCTTCGCCTGTCAAATCGGCCAAGGTTCTGGCGACTTTTAAAGTGCGATGAAAAGCACGCGCCGATAAGCCCAGTTTTTCCATCGCGGTCTCCATCATGTTCTGCTGTTGCTGAGTTAGGCAACAATGCTCTGCCAGCGACTCACCGCCTAACTCGGCGTTACTAACGCCCTGACGTTGATACTGGCGCGCAAGGCAAGACTTGACCCTTGCTGCGACTGTGGCGCTAGACTCGCCGCGCTGCTGTGACTGCAGTTCACCGCGGACTAGGTTATTGACCGGCACTTGCAGGTCGATGCGGTCGAGTAATGGCCCTGATATGCGATCTCGATAGCGTTTAATCTGCTCAAAATTACAGCTGCAGGCTCTGCTTGAGCTGCCGCTGTGGCCACAGGGGCAGGGATTCATGGCAGCAATTAACTGAAATCTTGCCGGAAAACACAGCTGTGCACGGGCGCGCGAGATGCGAATCTCACCGTTCTCCATCGGCTCGCGCAGGACTTCCAGTACGCTGCGGGGAAACTCCGGTAGCTCATCTAAAAAAAGTACGCCCTTGTGGGCCAGTGTAATTTCACCTGGTTGCGGGGTACTGCCGCCCCCGACAAGAGCGATCGCCGAGGCACTGTGGTGAGGGTTGCGAAAAGGCCGCTGGCGCCAGTTTGGTGCGCTGCCGCCATTACCTGCGGAGTAAATCGCCGCTACCTGCAGCGCCTCTTTGTCGTTTAATGGCGGCAATATTCCCGCCAGTCGACTGGCAAGCATGGTCTTGCCGGTACCTGGTGGTCCGTAGAGAAGTAAATTGTGTAAACCGGCCGCTGCTATCTCTAGAGCCCGACGCGCCTGCAGTTGGCCTTTGACATCGGCGAGGTCGGCAATAGTGTTTTCTGCACTGGGCGGCATCGCTGTAACCTGCGGCATAGCTTCGCGGCGGTGTAAATGCGCACAAACGCTGAGCAGGTTGTGCGCGGCATAACAGCGCCCACCGGCTAACGCCGCCTCTAGGGCATTGTCGGAGCTAATAATCAGTGCGCGGCCTTGATCCGCACAGGCCATGGCCGAGGGCAGTGCCGAGGAGATCGGCCGCAACTCACCCGACAGTGCCAGCTCGCCGAGACATTCGTATTTAGTCAGATTACTGCTGGGAATCTGCTCGGAGGCCGCCAGAATACCCAGCGCGATAGCCAAATCAAAACGGCCGCCGTCTTTAGGCAAATCGGCGGGGGCGAGATTGACAGTGATGCGCCGCGCGGGGAATTCAAAGTAGCTGTTCAGTAACGCACTGCGTACCCGATCTTTGCTTTCCTTAACTGCCGCCTCGGGCAGGCCAACGATATTGAAACTGGGGAGACCATTAGAGAGATGGGTTTCGACGCAGACTAATGGAGCGTCTATGCCGAGTTTGGCGCGGCTATACACCATAGCGAGAGAGGGTGACATAGGCTTCCTTGCTTTGTCATTGGGATTTAGTTTAAGCGTAGACCATAGCGGTGCCGGCAAGAGGCCAAGTTATGGGGCAAAAGCTTCCTTATTAAGCCATTGATTGGATTTTTTTCTGTTTAATTATTGCCAAGCTCTAGATCTAGTGCAGCTATCTGCACTTCCATCGCCTCGAGCTTCTCTCTGGTGCGCAGAAGCACTGCTGTTTGCGCGTCGAACTCATCTCTGGTGACTAGATCAAGCTTCCCCAATGCCGCCTGTAAGGCTTGTTTGAGTTGTTCCTGCCCTGGCAGACCGTCTTTGTTTGACAAGGTCTGGCTGACGCTGTTGGAAATGTCACTAAAAAGCTGCCGTGATAGGTCTGAAATCATAAGGGTCACATGTCGATGATATTGATGGTTCTAGTTTAACAGGCTGAGTCAGTTCAGGTGCGATATTCAGCTGGTGCGGATGCTATAGAGAGCAATATTGTGCGCGCTCCATTGTGGTGCATTTACTATTTTCAGTGACTAGAGTTGGTGCAAATAAAAGACTTGTAAGCCCTTAAATGGATCAAATCTCCTGATTTCAACCGCTGTAAGGCGGCTTTTAAAAGTTGGCCTGATTTCTGCTTAAAGGACATTATAAGCACAATTTATTCGCTATTTAAGCGAGAACGAATCCTCATTTATTAAGGTTTACAGCTATGAACAATATGACCCCGAAACTACTCGCAACGGCTCTATTGGCCTGCGCATGTTCGGCATTGCCAGTGCTGGCGGAAGAATCTGGCATGTCAGTGTCAGGCAACGTTGCACTGGTTAGTGATTACCGTTTCCGTGGCTGGTCACAAACTAATACCGAGGCCGCTATTCAGGGTGGTTTCGATGTTGATTTTGGCAACGGTTTTAGCGCGGGTGTTTGGGGTTCTAGTATCGACTTTGGCGGTGTTGGCGATAGCATGGAATTGGACCTTTATGCGGGCTACGGCAGCAGCTTTGGTGACGGCGATAATGCAGTTAGCTACGACTTTGGTTACATTTATTACGGCTATCCTGGCGCCGATGAAGTTGTTATCAGTGCGACTAATAAGCCCGATTACGACTACCAAGAGATTTATGCCAATGTTGGCTACCGCGGATTCTCGGCGGGTATTGCTTACTCCGACGACTATTGGTTGGAGTCTGGTGAATTTATCTACCTCAGTGCCGGCTATGAGCACGAATTGCCAGCAGGCTTTAATTTAGCCCTGCACTACGGTTATAACGATTTCGCTGTTGCCGGTGACGACAGTAACTCGGAGGAAGCCGCGCGCGCTTTTCTGGGCGATAACCAAAGCAGCTATAGCGATTGGTCGATTGGCATCAGTAAAGAAGTTTTTACTCTGAATGCCGATCTCACCTGGGTTGAGACCGATGTATCAGACGACGCCTGCTTTAATACCGATAACTGCGATGGCTCTCTAGTGTTTAGCCTCAGCAAAGAATTCTAAAAATTATTTACCCGTAACCCTTTGGAGTAACTCATGGAAAACGATATAGCCCAGTTGCAGTACGCACTGGACACCTTTTATTTTTTGATCTGCGGCGCGTTGGTAATGTGGATGGCTGCGGGCTTTTCTATGCTGGAAGCCGGTCTTGTTCGCTCTAAGAACACCACTGAAATTTTGACTAAGAATATCGCCTTGTATGCCGTCTCTTGCACCATGTATATGATTTGCGGTTACGCCATTATGTACACCGAATTGGGTAGCGCACTGCTTAGTGGTATTACTGGCGACGGTTTTACCGGAGCTGAAGAACCAGCGACTTACGCACCTTCAGCGGATTTCTTCTTTCAAGTAGTGTTCGTGGCCACCGCGATGTCGATCGTATCCGGCGCCGTGGCTGAGCGCATGAAGCTTTGGGCATTCTTGGTTTTTGCTGTAGTGATGACCGGATTTATCTACCCGATGGAAGGCTCATGGACCTGGGGCGGCGCCTCTGTTTTTGGCCTCTACACGCTAAGCGACCTAGGTTTTTCTGACTTTGCCGGTTCTGGTATTGTGCATATGGCCGGTGCAGCCGCCGCTCTGTCTGCGGTAATTTTTCTTGGCGCACGTAAAGGTAAATACGGAAAAGACGGCTCTATCAATCCGATACCAGGTTGCAACATGCCGCTGGCGACGTTGGGTACTTTCATCCTATGGATGGGCTGGTTCGGCTTTAACGGTGGCTCTGTGTTGGCCATGGCCAGTGTTGAGAGCGCCAATAGCGTTGCGGTTGTTTTTATGAATACTAACGCCGCGGCGGCCGGTGGCTTGATTGCCGCGCTGTTATTAGCGCGCATAATGTTTGGTAAAGCCGATTTAACTATGGCGCTAAATGGGGCTTTGGCCGGGCTAGTGGCGATTACTGCCGAGCCCTCTACCCCGACTGCATTGCAGGCAACCTTAATTGGTGCAGTTGGTGGTTTGATTGTGGTTTTCTCTATTTTGGCCCTAGATAAAGCCAAGTTAGATGACCCTGTCGGCGCCATCTCAGTGCATGGTGTTGTCGGCTTGTTTGGTTTGCTAATCGTTCCGGCTACCAATGGTGATTCAACTCTTAGCGGCCAAATCATTGGTGCCCTGACTATCTTCGGTTGGGTATTTGTGACCAGCTCAATCGTTTGGTTGGCGCTTAAGTACACTATCGGTATTCGCGTTAGCGAAGAAGAAGAGTACGCGGGTGTAGACCTTGCCGAATGCGGTATGGAAGCTTACCCAGAGTTCACTAACAAGTAATCGATGTAAGGATTACCGAGCTAATAAAGCTTAAATTGCGGCATTGCCGAAACGGTGTGCCGCGTGTATCTTTAACTCAATTGTGGTGCCGGTGATTATTGACTGGGCCCAAATTGTAGAAGGGAAATAGAGATGAAATTAATTACTGCTGTAATCAAGCCATTTAAGCTGGACGATGTGCGCACCGCATTGTCTGAAGTGGGCGTACAAGGCATGACCGTCACCGAAGTCAAAGGTTTTGGTCGTCAGAAGGGCCACACCGAGTTGTATCGCGGTGCTGAATATGTAGTTGATTTCCTGCCTAAGGTTAAGCTGGAATTGGCGCTCGACGACGGTATGGTTGAGCAGGCGGTAGAAGCCATCACCAAAGCCGCGCAGACCGGTAAAATAGGCGACGGCAAAATTTTTATCACGCCGCTAGAAGAGATTATCCGTATTCGCACCGGCGAGACAGGTGTCGAGGCGGTTTAAGTTCGGTTGCAGCCTAGCAGTTGTCGGACTCTCCGATAACTGCTTCTGCGTCGCCTAAAGCGCCTGCTGTCGGTATTCTAGCAAGCCACATCGATGTGGCGATGTTTTCCGCAGTATTTGTGTTTCCTGCACCTCAAAAGCCTCATCTTCGGATGGGGCTTTTTTGGTTATATAGCATTTCAATTTAAAAAAGAGCTATTCAGACCAAATCAACCTAAGAAATTGACCGTTATTAGCGGTGCGGTTAAAAATTCTGAGCTATAAAGTAGTCTCGCAATAGAAAACTCTACTTTAATAGTCTTAGAAGAGACATCTACAACGGAATTGTGGTGATTTTATGGTTAATGCAGTGGCGGTGAAGAAAACCATCGTAAATAAAAAAACGACTAAGAAAAAAGCAGTAAAGAAGCCGGTCGATAAAATTGCGGCGGCCGAAAAGAGTTTCTTTGGCTCGAAAGATGATCACGCCGAGGACCGCAGTGTCAGTTCGCGCCGCCTTATTCACGATCAGGTTCACGATCAGGTCGAGAATTATTTATCCCAAGGTGGCTGCATCAGCCAAATAGCCGCGCATGTGACCGCAGAACAAGACACCAAGCCTGGCCCCAGTTATGGCTCACGCCCTATCTGAGGCATTAGAGGATTGTTTTTACCCTCTGGCAGCGTCGCTAATGGCATTTACCGTTGCTGCATTCGTATTCGAGAGGTATACCCAGAGTAGGCTAACGCCCTTTTTGCGTCGGCTTTTGCCTCACTAGAGGGCAGTACCACTGCTTGTGCAAAGTCGCAGGGAGTTTTAAAGACCGCCCTCATCTATTTGCTGGCGGCGCTCTTGTTCTGCCTGTTTTAGCAAACCCTCAACCTGGTTGGCCTTTTCCAGCGCCTGAATTTGATGTTTTATGATCAATTCATCTTTTGCTGTGGGCTCGCTCTTACCGCAGCCGATAAGTGTGATAGCGCCTAAGCAAATTATCAGTGTGATGTTTTTCATTATTTACCTTCTTTATCGAGGTGGGCTCGTGGGTGTGCGCTGTCGTAAACCTTGGCCAAGTGCTGAAAATCCAAATGCGTATATATCTGAGTGGTGGCAATATTAGCGTGGCCTAGCAGCTCTTGTACCGCGCGTAAGTCGCCACTGCTCTCCAGTATATGGCTGGCAAAGGAATGACGTAGCATATGTGGATTAACCGGTACGCCCAGCGCTAGACTCAGCTTTTGAAAGCGCATCTGCACCGCGCGAGCCCCTAAGCGAGTGCCCTGTTGACTGATAAACAGTGCTTTTTGTTCTCTGTTTGGGCTGGCAACAACGCGATAGTTTAACCATAGCTTTAGAGCCACTTGGGCGTAGCCACCAACGGGCAGGACCCGCTGCTTGCGGCCCTTGCCGAGCACGGTGACAGTGCTGTCGCTGTTAAAACTATCGGTGTCGACAGCCACTACTTCAGACAGGCGCAAGCCAGAGGAATACATTAGCTCTAACATAGCTCTGTCGCGTGCGGTTATAAAGGTTTCGGCGCGGTTGAGCTGGCTGACAAACTGCCCGGTTATATCGGCATCAAGCGCCTTTGGCAGTTTTTTTTCCGACTTAGGGGCGCGCACAATTAAGGCCGGATTTTGTTGCATGGCGCCACTATTAAGGGCGAATTGAAAGAATTTTCGCAGGCTCGACAGCCAGCGCTGCAAGCTGCGCCCACTCATGCCGCGGCGATGCAACTGAGTGAGGCTATCGCGCACTTGGCGGGCACGCAATGTGGTTAAGTCATCAATTTTGGCTTGCTGGCAAAATAGCCGAAACTTGTTTAGGTCGCGCAAATAGGCATCTAGCGTGCGCGGCGATAACTGCAACTCGGTTTGTAGATAGCGGGTGAAGGCCTCTATCTGCTCAGAAAACGGCAGCGATGGCACCGGGGTATTTTCGCTCACAGGGACACGCTAAAAGAGTAATTTTAACGTGTCAGCAAAAAAGCCGCACATGCACAGGGTGAGTGTATATGAGATACAGGACTCCTCGAATAAGTGTCCGCAGCGGCTGCCAGGTTTTGGCGACTAAAAAACCGCATTTCAAGTTAGAATTTCATGTGCGGTGGCAGCGTTCTATTGAGTACTTCGGCAATGTAGCTCAAGAACAGAGTGCCCATGCTAGAGCGATAGTAGTTAGCGTCTTTATTGGCGATGGCCAGCAGTCCAAACGTAGTACCGTGAACAAGTGGTACACAGGCGACTGAACCAATCTGGCTGGCGGCTTTGTCGCCGAACAGGAAAGTCAGCTCGTCGTCACTCATTTTGCCGCAAAAGGCGCGGTTGTTTTTTATCAGCGAACCTATATGGCAGCGCGCTTCGGTAGGGGAGACCACACGGGCTTCGCTGCCCGGAATGCGGCTGGCGTCGCCCAAGAAGATCAAACTGCTGTATTCGATTTTGAATTCGTTGTCGAAGCTAAAGCGCAGTGCGTCGACTCCATCGCCTAAATCGCGAGCTTCGAGTAGTGCCAGCACTAGACGTTTGGTGTGTTCGAATAACTTATCATTGTCGCGGGCGTTGTCGAGCAAGCTGCTGAGTCGATGCCGCATATCCATATTGCGCTCGCGCAATACCGATACCTGCCGCTCAATCAGCGAGATGGCATCGCCGCTCTCATGGGGCAGGCTTAAATCCGCCAAGAGGCCGGCGTGATTGATAAAAAACTGCGGGTTGTCGCGCAAGTAGACCGCTACTTGATTGTCATCGAGGGTGGTTGCCACTGTTTTTATATCGCTCATAATGCTGCTCTAATCGTTTAGTCCGTTAATTCACTATTTATGTACTATGCCATTTAGTGAGGGAAAGGTTGTGATTTTTTGTGCGAGAACACGAAATGTAGGCGCCTAAGCGAGGAAGAATCGCACGCATAACCCGAGTGTATATGGAAAACATGAGGGTTCGAGTACGATTCTGACGCTGCTATCGTTCAAAAAGCGCAATTTAGCACCACTAAATTTTGATTTGGCCGTGAAATACTGTGGTTGCTGGCCCAGTCATAAGCACCGGTTCGCCCGGTCCCTGCCAGCTAATACTGAGACTACCACCGGGTAGGTTCACTTTCACTGTCGAATCTAACAAACCCTGCACGCGCCCGCTGACCACCGCGCCACAAGCTCCGGTACCGCAGGCTTGAGTTTCGCCCACGCCGCGTTCAAATACGCGCAGGTTGACCTCGCCGCGATTCAACACTTGCATAAAGCCAGCGTTGACGCGCTTGGGGAAGCGCGGATGAGATTCTATCAGAGGCCCCATCATGGCCACTGGGGCCGAGGTCACACAATCGACCAGCGCTACCGCATGGGGATTGCCCATGGATACGGCACCCACCTCAACCATCTGGCCATCTAATTCCAGTTCATAGTTGTTAGCCTGTTTAGGGGCTATAAAAGGCAGACTGGCGGGGTCTAGTTGAGGCGCGCCCATATCAACAGTGACTTGACCGTCGTCTTTGATGATCAATTCTAAAATGCCGGCGGCAGTTTCAACCTTGATACGGCTGCGACCAGTGAGCTTATTTTCGCGCACAAATATGGCGAAGCAGCGAGCGCCATTGCCGCAGTTCTCGACCTCTGAACCGTCGCAGTTAAAGATACGATAGCGGAAATCGACCGCAGAACTCGACGGTTTTTCTACCAGCAGCAGCTGGTCACAACCGATACCGATATGACGGTCGGCAATGCGTCGCACCTTCTCGGGCGATAGACGAACGCGCTGGTTGATGCCATCGATAACAACAAAATCGTTGCCGAGGCCGTGCATTTTGCTAAAGCGCAGGCGCATCTTGTTACGAGCTCTCTGGCAGCAGTTGTTCGCCGCGAATTAAGTCTTCGAAGTTTTCACGCTGACGAATGATATGGAACTGGTCACCATCCACCATCACCTCGCAGGCGCGGCCGCGACTATTATAATTGGAGCTCATAGTAAAGCCGTAGGCACCCGATGACATCAGCGCCAACAGGTCACCCGCGGCAAGAGCCAGCTGGCGATCTTTGGCGAGGAAGTCACCAGTCTCGCAGATAGGGCCAACTAGGTCCCAGAGCTTGGTTGGGGCCGAAGTGTTGACGCTGAGTGGCTGCACATCTTGCCAAGCCTGATAAAGCGCTGGGCGGATGTTGTCGTTCATGGCAGCGCTGACAATAGCGAAGTTCTTGTGTTCGGTCGGCTTCAAAAATTCGACCTTGGTCAGTAGTACGCCCGCGTTAGCGGCAATGGAACGGCCCGGTTCAAAAATCAAACTTAGCGGGCGCTGGCCCAGCTTGGTTTTAATGGCGGCTATGTAATCGGCTACCGGTGGTGGCGTCTCGTCATCATACGTTACGCCGAGACCGCCGCCGAGATCCAAGTGAGCAATGGCTATGCCCTGCTCGGCCAGTTGGTCGACCAACAGCAGTACGCGATCGAGGGCATCGAGAAACGGCGTCAACTCCGTTAGCTGTGAACCAATATGGCAGTCGATACCCTGGATGCTAATGCTCGGCAGTTCGGCGGCGCGAGCGTAAACCAAATGTGCACGAGCAATATCGACACCGAACTTGTTTTCTTTCAGCCCGGTAGATATATACGGATGAGTGTTGGCGTCGACATCGGGGTTGACCCGAATCGAGACATTGGCAACTTTGCCTTCATCACTGGCGACTCGGGCTAGTAGCTCCAGCTCCTGTTCTGATTCAACGTTAAAGCAGTGTACGCCGACATCTAGCGCACGAATCATCTCTGCGCGGGTTTTACCTACGCCGGAGAATACGATTTTGGCGGGGCAGCCTCCGGCATACAGCACGCGCTCTAGCTCGCCCATGGAGACTATGTCAAAACCGGCACCTAGTTTGGCCAACAGGCCCAACACGGCGATATTGGAGTTTGCTTTCACCGCGTAGCAGATCATGCTGGGGTGCTTGCCCAGTGCATCTTGGTAGCTGTGAAAATGTTGGCTAAAAGCTTTGCTGCTGTAGACATAGGTGGGTGTGTCACAGGCAGCTGCAATGTCGGCCAAAGGCAGTTTTTCAGCGCAGAGTTGGCCGCTGGCGTTGCGAGTAAATTGACTCATGTTAACTCTCAAAAATATTTTAAATATTGGTGTTGGCTACGGATGCAGCTGGCTGTGTCTCATTCACGACCGCAGAGTCTGCGGAATGATCTTCGCTCTGCTCTTGAACCGAACTGTCGTTCTGGTTATCACTCTGTGGTAAATAGAGCGGGCCTTTCTGGCCACAGGCCGCCAGTAAGATGATCGCGGCAAGCACAATAGTGGTGCGGTTAGCGGTGGCGGTAAATGATTTCATGATCAGGGCTCAAAATATTCGCTTAAATGGCTGTCAGTATAACCTTGGCCGCACGCTATTACACGGCTTTGAAGGCCCTGTTAAGCAGTTGCTCAAGTTCATTTTTAAATTTGAGGACAGTGAATCATTTGCACATGGTAGCAATCGCCAATGTCTGCCGAGCACTGGCTGAGGTTAAAACTGACGATATAACAAGAGTATGTTGTATACCCCCTGGCTATCAGAATAAATGTTGCACAACCGGGGCGAAGACATTGTTACCCATGGTTAAAATAAAGGACCAATTTTGCCGGCAGAACAGGGCTTAACTGCTGTCGCCGCAGAAATTCTAGGCATCAATTATTATGGAATTATGGGGCTGAGATAGCAGAGCAGCATTAGTTTTTTGCGATTAAAAACTTGCTAAATATTATCGTCATTTACTTTTTTGCGGGCGCACACAATCTAACAATGGATGGTTAACTGCTCCCGGTTAGCGACGCTTAGGTCGTGACCATCAGTGCTGTTGCTTTTCGTTTAACAACTTAGCTAAAGTATCATACAGCTTGTTAGGCGCTACCGGTTTAGAGATGTAGCCGTTCATACAGGCATTAAGACAGCGTTCTCGGTCGCCTTTTAAAGCTTGAGCGGTGAGGGCGATAATAGGAATTTGCGGATAATGACAGCCGTTGCGAATGGCGCGAGTGGCCTCGAAGCCATCCATTTCTGGCATTTCTATATCCATTAATACGGCATCAAACTGGCCATCATATTTTTGCATTAGCGCGATAGCTTCGCAGCCGTTGTTGGCAATAGTGACGCGGACTTTTTTCTTTTTGAGGATACCGGCGGCTACCTTTTGATTGACGATATTGTCTTCCGCTAGCAATAAATGGCAGCCATTAAGCAAGCGATCAATATCGTCGCTTTCAAGCGATGCAACCTTACTGCTGCTAACTTCGGGGTCTTGTAACTGCTCAGCAAATACCTCGGCTAAGGTATTAAACAGGCGAGATTGGCTGACCGGTTTACTGATAAAACCGTCGATGCAGTTTTGTTGCTGCGAATCGAGTATTTCATCTTTGCGGTAGGCCGATACCATTACCACCGCCGGCACTTGCTTAAGTAATGTATCGGTTTTAATCATAAAACTGGCTTCCAAGCCGTTAATGTCAGGCATGCGCCAGTCCATAAGCACCAGCTGGTAGGGGTCACTTTCATCGCGTTCGGCCGCCTCAATTTTGGTGACCGCATCCACCGCGCTGCAAGCGGTATCGCTGCGTAAATGCAGGCTTTGAGCCGTACGGGCAATAACGGTGCGGGCAATATCATTGTCATCGACAATTAAGGTGCGCAGCCCTTCAAATTTGTGTGCTTGGGTAGTCATAGTGCTACTACCAATATGACTGTGTTCAAAGCGGGCAATAAACGTCACATCGCTGCCCTGCTTAGGCTGGGTCTCTATATGAATACTGCCATTCATGAGCCTAGCCAGATGGCGACAAATGGTCAGGCCTAGCCCGGTGCCACCAAAGCGGCGCGTGCTAGAGCCATCGGCTTGAGTAAAAGGTATAAAAAGATTGTCGACCTCGGCCTGTGACATGCCAATGCCCTGATCAGAGACACAAAATTTAAGTTCAACGAAGTCTTTAGTGGTTTTTTTGATGCAAGTGGTAACAACAATGTTGCCGCTGTCAGAAAATTTAATGGCATTGTTAATGAGGTGGTAGAGCACTTGGTTGAGGCGCACGGCGTCACCCCGTAAAAAGCGCGGCGTTTTGCTGTCGGTGTCGAACACGACTTCTAGTTTTTTTAAACTGGCATCAGCGTCGGTAAGTTGCGACAGGTTTTCTAGTACTTCATCGAGATCAAAGTGAATGTTGTCGAGTACGATTTTGTCGGAGTCAATTTTGGCGAAATCAAGCACCTTGTCAATAATGTTCAGCAAGGTGTTAGCGGCTTGATCAATGTTGCCAAGATAATCCATCTGCTGGCGACTCATAGAGGTGTCTCGCAGCAGGTGTCCCATACCAATAATGGCATTCATAGGGGTGCGAATTTCATGGCTCATGCGATTCAGAAACTCGCTCTTGGTGCGATTGGCCGAGTCGGCTTGCGCCTTGGCGTTGAGTAGCTCCTCCTGAGAATTTTTAAAGTGGGTTATATCGGCATTAATACCTACCACCCGTTGCGGTATGCCGTGTTGATTGCGCTCAACAAACTTGGTGCGCGAATAGACCCACAACGTAGCGCCACTTTTATGAAGCATACGGTATTCAAAATCGAGGTGATCACGCTTTTCTAAAATAGCGGTTTGATAGTGATTGATCACGGTGTCGAGATCGTCTGGGTGAATAAACAAGCCTTTGAGGGTAGTAAAGGACATTTCTGGCGGTGTATCTTCGTGCCCAAGCATGCGTAAAAAACTGTGACTAAAATAGATTTTTCCGCTCTGTAAATCCCAGTCCCATAGACCGTCGCGGGAGGCCTCCAACGCATATTGAAAACGGGTGTCGCGCGCCGTCAGACGAGCTGTCATGGTTTGGCGTTCAGCCACCATATCAATCACATCGCCAATGGCCTGGGTGAGATCGAGTTCGCGTTTACTCCACTGCGGTCGCGGGTTGGTATCGGACTTGTAGAGGCAAATAAAACCACAGGTACTGCTGCGGCGTTGAATCGGCAAGATGCTGAAACTGGCAATATTGCTGTTGCACAGAGCCTGTTGAATGGCGCTAGGCAGGGTGTTGAAGTCAGTAGCAAAAAAAGTATGCGTTTCGCGTTGCCCAATGCTGTCAAGCCAGTCGCTACATTGCGCCAATGAAACCTGCTTCCAAGGTGGCGGTACGGCGTCACTTTCGTGTGATTCGCGCCAGTGGCTATGTTGTTGTATGGGGGTGTGATCAGATGACATCGAGTGAAAGCAACAACCTTCCAGTTGCAGCAGCTCGCTCAATTCAGACAAGGTGTGATTAATAGCGCCTTCGGTCGAGAATTCAAACAGCTCTTTAATGGTATTTACTAACCAATGCTCCCACAGTAGTTGGCGTGGTTTGCGACACGACGCGTCATCCGAGCCGCGTTTATTGACGGCGCGCTCGTTACTGGCGGCTTGTGTAGTACGCAGCCCCGCCAGCTCACGCTCGAGTTCGTCAATACGCTCCTGGAATGCTTCCGGGGATCGCGGTTGTTGATCTTTGTTACTTGTCATCGCGTGTTTTGAAGACCATATTTGGTCCGTTATGCCTCGCTATGGTTAGATTCTGGAGTGCGCATATACCCAGAAGTGAGAAAAACACTACCCTAACTCTAATGATAGTCGTTGATTGGCTTGTTGCTAGTCAGCTTTCTTATGGTGTGGCGCTTATCAATAACGAATTGTTCTATCGAAAAACTGACAGTATAAAGCACTAGTCAATTGCCAAGTCTAGCATCACTGTCGTCACCACTGGTGTCAGAGTAGCATACGCTTGGATAGTTAAACTAACCTCCAGAACCCTAGCTACTCGCCCACTTTATTAGCCAGTTGTCAGTACTAGCGCGTTTGTAAATGCGCCTTGGCACGGATTACTGCGGCGCGAACCTGGTTGGGGGCGGTGCCACCGATGTGATCCCGAGCGGCCACGGAGCCCTCTAATTTAAGTACTTCAAATACATCTTGCTGAATAGTATCAGAGAACTGCTGCAATTCTTCCAGCGTCATTTCGGACAGATCTTTGCCGGTATTCAAACCGTAGGCCACTGATTTACCCACCACTTCATGGGCATCGCGAAATGGCATGCCCTGGCGTACCAGGTAATCGGCCAGATCGGTAGCGGTGGAGAAACCGCGCTTGGCCGCTTCAAACATACTATCTTTTTTCGAGGTTATCGCCGGAATCATATCGGCAAATGCGCGCAGACTGTCGCGCACGGTGTCGATCGAATCAAACAGCGGCTCTTTGTCTTCTTGATTGTCTTTGTTGTAGGCCAGTGGCTGTGATTTCATTAGGGTCAGCAGGCTAATAAGGTTGCCGTTGGTGCGACCGGTCTTGCCGCGGACCAGCTCAGGTACATCGGGGTTTTTCTTCTGCGGCATAATAGATGAGCCCGTGCAGAAGCGATCTGGCAGCTCGATAAAATTGAACTGGGCGCTGGTCCATAGCACCAACTCTTCACTGGCGCGGGACAAATGAGTCATCAAAATGCTGGCAAAAGCGCAGAACTCAATGCCAAAATCGCGATCGGAAACCGAGTCGAGGGAGTTTTCAGTCGGCTTATCAAAGCCCAGTAGTTCCGCCGTCATTTGGCGGTCAATCGGATAGGGCGTACCAGCCAGAGCGGCGGCGCCCAGCGGCGACTGATTCATGCGCGCGCGGCAATCCATGAGCCTGCCATAGTCGCGCTGCAGCATTTCAAACCAAGCCAGCAAGTGATGACCAAAGGTCACTGGCTGCGCGGTTTGCAGGTGAGTAAAGCCGGGCATAATCGTATCGGCTTCGCGCTCGGCGATTTGCAACAGGCCTTCCTGCAAGCGTGTTAGCTCAAGGGTGATCACATCGATGGCATCGCGCAGGTAGAGGCGAATATCGACCGCCACCTGGTCGTTGCGAGAACGGCCGGTATGAAGTTTCTTGCCGGTGATACCGATCTTGGCGGTCAGCGCTGCCTCGATATTCATGTGCACATCTTCAAGGGCCACAGACCACTCAAAGGTACCGGCTTCGATATCAGCCTGTACTTCGCTCAGACCCTGAATGATCTGCTCGCGCTCAGCCGCTGTTAACACGCCGACCTTGGCGAGCATAGTGGCGTGGGCCACAGAACCCTGAATGTCTTGTTTGTACATGCGCTGGTCGAAGTCGACCGAAGCGGTAAAGCGAGCAACAAAAGCGTCGGTAGGTTCAGAGAAGCGGCCGCCCCACTGCTGATTAGTTTTATCTGAAGTGCTCATGTAAATATCCGCAATTAAATTAAATATCAGTCAAAATTTGACGCTGCCCCCGAGTTAGCCGAGGATTGCTATTATAAAAGCAGCATTATAACGCAAAAGGAATCGGGCGATTAAGCAAGAATATAAGCATGCTAATGAATCACAGCAACTGCTGCCCAACCTCTGTCGATTGCGGGCAGTTTTGGTGCTGATGATAGTGTGTGAGTTGCTGGCGCTCGCGCTGGTGGTGGCCGAGAGCGGTTTACGCCAGTTTAACTGGGAGCGCCTAGCGCTAGTTTCTTTTATGGTGCAGTGCGTTAGTTTGAGCTCTGCAGCTACGCTGTGCGCTCTGCGTAAACACTTGCTCCACCAGAGCCCCGGTGTGAATGTCGGTGCCAGTTACGTGGCTGTTTTACTGATCACGCTAATAGTAGTTGTTGCCAATCAAAAGTTATTGTTTGGTTACTCCGTTATGCAGCTTGACTGGTGGCGGGTATTGGAATCACTGTTGGTTACCGCCATTTTTGCCGGTATTGCGCTGCGTTATTTTTACTTACAGTGGCAGCTGCAAAATCAGCGTCAGGCTGAGTTACAGGCCCGTATACAGGCGCTGCAGTCGCGTATTCGGCCGCACTTCTTATTTAATAGTATGAATTCTATTGCCAGCCTTATTGAGGTAGACCCCGAGACTGCCGAGCGAGTGGTAGAAGATTTATCCGAGCTGTTTCGTGCCAGTTTGGCCGAACCCAATTTGATTCCGTTAGAGCGCGAGCTGGAACTAGCCCGTCGTTATTTAAAAATAGAGCAGTTGCGCATGGGTGAGCGCCTGCAGGTAGATTGGCGTGTGCCAGACTTACCTCCAACAGCTACTATCCCCAGTATGTTATTGCAGCCGTTGCTTGAAAACGCTGTGTATCATGGGGTGCACCCCATAATCGACGGGGGTTGTGTGCACTTAGCCGTCGCTCTCAGCGACGATGCTGTTTCAGTAGTGGTTCGCAATCCGCTATTACAAGCCTTCTCGACAGAGCTGGGCAACGGTATTGCGCTGGACAATATTCGACATCGCCTAACGGCTTATTATGGGGCCAAGGGCGTGTTGCAGTTAGGTGTTTATGGCGACGAATATGTCGCAAGAGTGAGTTTACCGCTGCCCAAAGTGTAAAGGAATAACCAAGTATGGACGTACTAATCGTCGATGATGAGTCGCTGGCGCGCGACCGCATGAGCCGTATGGTCGCAAAAATTGATGGCTATGAGGTCGTCTCAACCGTGGGCAATAGTAAAGATGCGCTCGCCGCCATTCGTGTAAAAGACCCCGAGGTAGTGTTATTAGATGTGCGTATGCCTGGGGATGATGGAATTGCCTGTGCACGTCGCATTGCCGAGCTGGATGATCCACCAGCGGTTATTTTTTGCACCGCCTATGATGAATATGCGCTCGATGCATTTTCTACTGAGGCGGTTGGTTATCTCGTTAAACCGGTCAAACTTGAGCATTTACAGCAGGCTCTGGAGAAAAGCCGACGGCTTAACAAAGTGCAGCGTTTGGCAATGTCTGAGTGCGAACCCGCAGTCGAGCAGCGCAGCCAAATAAGTGCTAAAACACTGCGCGGGCTGGAAATTATCGCGCTCGAAGACGTGCGCTGTTTTATCGCCGATCAAAAGTATGTCACCGCCTATCATGTCGGTGGCGAGACGCTCATTGATGACACATTAAAAGAGCTGGAAAGTGAATTTGTCTTGCGTATGGTGCGCATACACCGCAATGCGCTGGTGTCTCTGCGCCATATCGAGGGCTTGCAGCGGCGTACTGATGGCTATTTTGAGGTAGTGCTTGAGGGCGTGGCGTTGCGGCCGTTAGTGAGTCGGCGGCACGCCAGTAAACTTCGAGAACTATTGGGCCACCTGTAAAAATAACTATTTTATGCATTGTAATTAAACAGAACATTTTTGTTATCATTGCACCAAATAATTAGTAGGAATACGGTCTTAAATGTCTGACTCTAAAAAAACTACCTCCGTACAGACCCTGCGCATTGCCACTCGCAAAAGTGCGCTGGCTCTGTGGCAGGCCGAATATGTTAAAGCGCGCCTTGAGCAGTTTCACCCAGGTCTTGAGGTTGTCTTGGTACCTATGGTTAGTCGCGGCGATAAAATCCTCGATGTGCCGCTGGCCAAAGTCGGCGGTAAGGGCTTGTTTGTGAAGGAGCTGGAAACCGCGCTGTTAAACCGCGAGGCCGACATTGCAGTGCACTCTATGAAAGATGTGCCGATGGAGTTCCCCGAGGGCTTGGGCCTGGCGGTAATCTGCGAGCGTGAAGATCCGCGCGACGCCTTTGTGGCCAATAGCTATAAAGATATCGGCGAGCTGCCCGCCGGCTCTGTAGTGGGTACCTCGAGCCTGCGCCGTCAGTGCCAACTGTTGGAAAAACGTCCTGACTTAACGGTTAAGTTCTTGCGCGGCAATGTACAGACACGCTTGGCCAAACTGGATGCCGGCAACTATGACGCCATTATTCTCGCCGCTGCCGGTTTGTTAAGGCTCAAATTAGAAACGCGTATTAGCAGCTATATCGCCCCCGAATTTATGCTGCCGGCAGGTGGTCAGGGTGCGGTGGGAATCGAATGCCGAATCGGCGAAGACGCTATTGAAGATCTGCTCGATCCATTGCACTGCCACGCCACTGCCGACTGTGTATTGGCTGAGCGGGCTATGAATCGTCGTTTAGAGGGTGGCTGTCAGGTGCCTATTGGCTGCTTTGCGATTCATAAAAACCAGCAATTATGGCTGCGTGGATTAGTTGGCGACCCAGATGGCAGCTTGATATTACGCGATGAAATAACCGCGCCACTGGTTGAGGCTATAGCTGATAGTGAAACTATGGGCACGATACTGGCCGAGCAATTACTGGCGGCCGGAGCCGGTGAAATACTAGCGCGTGTTTACAATGCCGACGACAATTTAGTCGATAAACCTGGCCTAGACGCCTAAATGACAGTCAGTAGTTTAGCTATGTTTGCCGGCCTGCGAGTGATTATTACTCGCCCGCAGGCGCAAGCTAAGCCCTGGCAAGAGGCGCTGGAGCGCCACGGTATGGCGGCCGAGTGTGTACCTGCTATGGTTATTGAGCCCATATCGTTGGACGCTGAGAAGCAGCGGCTAAAAAATCTTATTCTCGATTTTGATCAGTTTCAAAAAGCAATTTTTGTCAGCCAAAATGCAGTGCGCTATGGTCTCGAATGGCTAAATAGCTATTGGCCACAGCTGCCCGAAGGCGTCGACTACTTTGCCGTGGGCGCGAGCACTGCTCGATTATTAGCGGCCGACGCCATCGATGTTCAGGCCGCCCATAACGGCATTAATAGCACTGCAAATAGCGCTATGAATAGTGAAGCATTGCTCAAACTGCTTGATACTACCCTGCTGCCGAGCGATAAAGTGATTATTTTTCGGGGCTGTGGCGGCCGGCCACTGTTGGGCGACGAACTGGAATCACGCGGTTGTAAAGTGAGCTATGCCGAGCTCTATCATCGGCGGCTGCCAGAGCAGTCGACGGCTCAATTAGCGGCGTTAAAGCTCGGTGATGGCGATATTCTCAGCGTTCACAGTGGCGAGAGCCTGCAGAATTTACTCGAGTTGCTAGCGCGCGCCCAGGTAAAGTATTGGCCGCAGCTGCCGCTGCTGGTACCGGGTGTACGCGTTGCCGCCATGGCCGCTGAGTGTGGTTTTGAAACGATTATTCAGGCCGAAAATGCCAGCGACAAAAGCATGTATCTGGCGTTAAAGCGCTGGTGTACTTCTCGAAAGATTAATTTAGAAGATATGGCTATTAAATTAGACAATGCCAAATAACATTAATAGGTTGGATTGAAACGTGACCGATATCGTGCAACAGAAACAGACTAAAGACACACCGAGTGACGCCTCAGTAGTTGATGCCAAGGTGCTGTCTGCGGATAAGCCCAAAGCAAAAAAATCGCCGCGCAATAACCCTAAAAAAGGGTCGAGCTGGGGGCTAATCATATTGTTGTTGGCGTCTATTGGTGCCGGTATGGCAGCATGCTATTGGGGCTGGCAGCAACTGCAATTACAGCGCGCCCAGCTAGGCAGTCAGGCGCAACAATTACAGCGTCAGCAAAAGACCGTGACGGTTTTATCGCAAGGCATGGCACAGCTGCAGACAGACGAGCAGGCCGCAATAACCGCAGTGCTGGAACAGTTGCAGTCGGTTCAGCAGCGCCTTGATAGCCAAAATAAACGCCTGCTGTCGATGTCCACCACCAGTCAAGAAGACTGGAAACTGTTAGAAGCTCGTTATTTACTGCGTCTTGCCAATCAGCGTTTAATGACCGAGCGCGACAGCGTTGGTTCCATTGCGCAACTGCAGGCCGCCGATAATATTTTGCGCGATCTTGACGATGTGGCGCTTTTTTCTATACGCAAAGCCATTGCCGGCGATATCGCCGCGCTCAAGCTGGCGCCGAATGTTGACCGAGACGGTGTCTATTTGCGCCTTATTAGCCTAGCCGACAACCTCAAACAGCTGCCGGCCATTAAGCCGCTGCCTAAGTCATTACTCAACTCACAACTGCGTTCGCCAGTAATGGCCGATGATGATGCTCTCACTATCGAGCGAACTCAACACGGTGCTGATAAGAGTTATTGGATGCATTTCAAGGGCTGGTTGTCTGGCTTACTCAACTCGGCTTCCGAGCATGTGCGTATTCGTCATTTTGATACCGAATTAAAAGTATTGCCGCCCTCGTCGCAGCGGTATGTGAATCAAAGCGTGCGCTTGAATTTGGAACAGGCGCAGTTGGCGCTGCTCGGTGAAAAGCAGGCGATCTACGCCCGCAGCCTGCTAGAAGCCCAGCAAATGCTGCAAAATTACTACCAGCTCAACGATCAAGTCGGGGGCTTTATCGGTGAAATGAAGTCGCTAAAGCAGTTGCAAATTCGTCGCAGCTTGCCGGATATTTCCGACTCACTGGCACAGCTAGACGCCTATATCGAACGCTTGCACAAGCTTCAGCCTAAATCGGTTGTCAGCCGCAATGTGCCGGAGGCATAAATGAAACGACTATTGATTCGCTGGACGTTTTATCTAATCCTGTTGGCCGCACTGTTATTTGGGTTTTCTTGGCTCAACCAACACCAGCCCGGTTATCTGCTGATAAGTTATGCCAATACCAGTATCGAGACGACGGTATGGGTGGCACTGTTACTGGCGCTAACGGCGTTGTTAATACTCTTTATTGGCTGGAGACTGCTCGGTGGCACTTGGCGTGTTGGCCGTGCAGCCCTTAGTCACCTCTCTCACGGCGGCGAGCGCAAGGCTCAGATTCGTACCCATCGCGGTCTTATTGCCTTTATGGAAGGCAACTGGAAGCAGGCGTTGCGCAATTTAACCAAGTCGGCGGCGCGCTCGCCACTGCCGCTTATTAACTACTTGGCCGCCGCTCGTAGTGCTTATGAATTGGGTAATCGCGACCAAGCCATGGAGTTATTGCACACCGCCGAAGAGGGCGCGCCAGAGCATAAGCTCGCCATCGCTCTCACCCAAGCTCGCATGCAATTGCTGGGCAAGCAAAATGAATCCTGTATCGCCTCGTTACAGCGCGCCAAGCTGATCGCTCCCAATCATCCGGTAGTGCTGGACTTGCTCTATCAAGTCTACTTGGCGGTTAATGACTGGGCTGCTATTGGTGATTTGCTGCCAGCGCTGCGCAAACAGAAAATCCGCTCGGCCGAGCAGTTGCAGATTATTGAGCGCGATGTGCATCGCTCACTGCTGTCCTTTGCCGGCGACAAAGCCAAGCGGAGTATCGAGTTGCCGCTGGCTGTATTGCATGCACAGTGGCAGCAGGTGCCGGCAAAGTTGCAAAAAGATGCTCAATTGGTGTACGACTACTGTCAGCAATTGCGGCTCAATCACTGCGATAGCGAGGCTGAAGAATTGCTCCAGAAGACCCTAAAGCGTCACTGGCACGACGATTTGATTGTGCTCTATGGTCAAGTGAAAGGCGCCGATATCGCACGCCAACTGCTGTTGGCCGAAGGCTGGTTAAAGTCGCGCACCAATAGCCATTTACTAATGTTGACCCTAGGCCGCTTGAGTTTGCGCAATGAGCTTTGGGGCAAAGCGCGCGAATACTTCGAGCAGAGCCTGCAGTTGCAGGCCAATCCCGAAGCCTATGCTGAATTGGCGCGTTTGTTGGCGCACTTGGGCGACCATAAAAAATCTACTGAATATTACCAGCAGGGGCTGTTATTGAGCGCCCAGGAATTACCCGACCTGCCAATGCCCTAAGTGGTGCACAGGGCGGTATCGCGATCGCGTAACGCCCTGTTTACCCGCGGTAAAATACTAATTAGCTATTGCACCCTGCCCACTCTGGCGTATTCTGTGCTTTATCTCTATGCCGAATAAGCTATAACTTTATTATGAAATTCCCTTCTTATATCACCACCGCTGTGCGCGAGCGCTTGATTGCCCGCGTCAACCGCTTGCATCTAAAGCTACGGCTGGACATTGAGGCGGAAGGCGAGCAGCCAGTGTTTGGTCATGGCCGCAATTTATTTCATATTGAGAATTGGCTGTCGCTGCACAGCATTATTAAACTCGTGTTGCGCTTAACGCAGCTGCATAAACGCGGTCAAAAAAATTGCCACCAGGTGCGTGTCACTCATAACGAGGTACGCTCACAGCACCTACCGGCAGCCTTTAATGGTTATCGGATACTGCATTTAAGCGATTTGCATATCGATCTTGACAGCCACTTTGCCGAGACCTTAAGTCAAACTGTAAGCGAGCTAGAGTACGATGTGTGTGTGCTCACCGGCGACTACCGCTTCTTAACATCCGGTTCAACTGATGCATCAATGGCGGGCATGAAACAATTGCGACAGTCCCTGCGCGGTGATGTCTTCGCTATATTGGGCAACCACGACAGTATTTGCACGGTGCCGCCACTGGAGGATATGAAGTACCAGCTGCTGCTAAATGAGTCGGTCCAACTGCAGCGCGGCAGTGACTCTATTGCTTTAATTGGTGTCGACGATCCCCACTTTTTTGGCTGCGATAATCTTGAAAAAGCCTGTGACGGCGTTGCCATTGATGCTTACTCTATTCTTTTAGTGCACTCGCCCGAGCTTTACAAACAGGCCGCCTCCGCCGATTTAGACCTATTGTTGTGCGGTCATACTCACGGCGGTCAGTTCTGCCTGCCCGGCGGTGTCCCCATGATGGTTAATGCGGAATGTCCGCGCGCGCTGTGTCGCGGCAGTTGGCAGTACGACAAGTTACAAGGTTATACCTCTGTCGGTTGCGGCGCTTCAATAGTGCCGGCCAGATTTAACTGCGCGCCCGAGGTGACAA
>CAWVSV010000020.1:0-32424 GCA_963933095.1 uncultured Cellvibrionales bacterium | reverse complement strand
TCCTGCTCTTCCTGCTCTTCCTGCTCTTCCTGCTCTTCCTGCTCTTCCTGCTCTTGAGCAGATTGCACCTCTTGCTCAGGCACGACAAGAGTTTCAACACCTTGTAGTTCAAGTTCAGGCTCTAGCGCCGCGGCCAGCGCATCTAAATCACGCAGCTCACCCAACGTTGGCAGCTCATCCAGACTTTTCAGATTGAAATAATCGAGAAATTTTCGCGTAGTAGCGAATAGCGATGGCCGCCCGGGAACATCCCTATGACCGACTACTTTTACCCACTCGCGTTCAACCAGTGTTCGCATTATGTGTGAGCTCACCGCCACTCCTCGAATACCCTCGATATCACCGCGGGTAATCGGCTGACGGTACGATATCAGCGCCAAAGTTTCCAGCAGTGCCCGTGAATACTTCTGCGGCCTTTCATCCCAGAGTCTATTGACCCAAGCCGCCGTTTCCTGGCGAACCTGAAAGCGCCAACCCGAGCCCAGCTCTTTCAATTCAAAACCGCGCTCGTCACAACTATCAACGATAGCCGCAAGAGCTGCGCGTAATTCATCGTTACTGATTGTCGATTGCCCGTCATCTGTTTCAAATAAGCTGGCAAGTTTTTTTAGCGTCAAGGGCTGGCCTGCAGCCAAAATCGCTCCTTCGATAATTTGCTGTAATTGTTTTTGCCCAATACTGGCTGCAACTCTGGTTTTAATGTCCATAAGGCTTTCTTTAAATTCCATCTTCAAATTGAAGCTCAGGCTCAGCCTGCTGCATTCTACTTTTTACATGTAATGAGCCAAAAGCTTCAGCCTGCACAATCTCGACCAACTGTTCTTTAATCAATTCCATCACTGCCAAAAAAGTAACCACTACACCCAAGCGACCCTCATCGACCTTAAAGAGGGTCACAAAGGGTACGTATTGATTGTGCTTAAGGGTTTCAAGTACCTGCCCCATACGCTCGCGAGTCGACAGTTTTTCTTTTTCGACATGATGACTTTCAAACATATCGGCGCGACGCAATACTTCCGACAGCGCTAATAAAACTTCCTTTAAATCAACCCTGGGTTCCGCTCGAGTAGCATTGCAATCAGGGCCATCGGCGGCCGCAGGAAAAATTTCGCGACCCATACGGGGCAACTCGTCGATATCTTCGGCCGCCTTTTTAAAGCGTTCATACTCCTGCAAGCGACGAATCAATTGTGCACGAGGATCCTCTTCGTCCTCATCTTCTGCAGATGAGCGCGGCAGCAACATGCGAGACTTAATCTCAGCCAGCATTGCCGCCATCACCAGATACTCTCCCGCCAACTCAAAATGCATCGAATCCATAGCGTCAACGTAGGTCATGTACTGTTTGGTAATTGCGGCAACATTAATTTCAAGAATATCAATATTTTGGCGACGAATGAGATAGAGCAGTAGGTCGAGTGGCCCTTCAAACGCTTCTAAAATAACCTCCAGAGCGTCGGGCGGAATATACAAATCTTTAGGGAGCTCTGTAACAGCCTTGCCGTCGACAACAGCAAAAGGCATTTCAGCTTGTTGCGGCCGGCTTGATGATGCATCGACTGTGTTGAGGGCGCTATTAACAACGACTATATCGCCGCTACCTGCAACTGTGTCAGTATTTAATGATTCGCTGGAAGTTGCGCTCAAAGTAATGCCCGCGTCGGTCAACTGTATGGTCCGGCGCCCACTCGGCGCTGGTAAAGCAGTATTATAAAGAGACCCGAGAAACTCTGCCAGTTTAACTGCCTCGGCGGAATTAAAACTGACTACCAGCGACCTTAATTTGGCACTGTAAAGAGCAGATCAATTATCAATGATGGCGGCCCAAGCCATCCTTCTCAGTACCGAATTAAAACACCTATGACTAAAATGATGAAAAATCACCTTTTCCTTGACGCAGCAATACGGGTGTATCACCAGTTAAATCAATAACAGTAGTGGGTTCCATGCCGCAAAAACCACCGTCAATTACAAGTTCCAGCTGATGCTCTAGCGTCTCACGAATATCGTAAGGGTCGAGTAATGGATATTCGTCCCCAGGCAACATTAGACTTGATGTCATCAAAGGCTCGCGCAACTCATCGAGCAGCGCCTGCACTATGGCATTGTCAGGCACTCGCAGACCAATAGTTTTGCGCTTGGGATGCATTAGGCGTTTTGGCACCTCAGAGGTAGCCTCAAGAATAAAAGTATAAGCACCGGGGGTATGATTTTTCAGTAGGCGAAAAGTCTGATTATTAACCTTGGCATAAGTCGAAAGCTCTGACAGGTCGCGACATACCAAGGTGAAATTATGATGTTTGTCGAGCTGTCGAATCGCGCGAATACGATCCAGTGCATGTTTGTCACCAATATGGCAACCAAGTGCATAGGCTGAATCGGTGGGATAAGCGACCAAACCGCCTTTATTGATAATACCCACCGCCTGTGAGACTAATCGCGCCTGCGGGTTTTCTGGGTGAATTTGAAAAAACTGGGACATTAATATTTCCTTGCAAATCTGCAAATCAGCTAATAAGTTAATTCTATCAGAACAATTGTCCTTTAAAATAAATCCCAGACCGGAACACACGATTCAGGCAGTGGCGAGAACTGTCCCAATTCTTGCCATTTATGCCCCGGAAAGTGAAAGTCACTGCCGCAGGATGCATGCAAGTGATAATCCGCGGCAATGCGCGCCAAGGTCGCCGTAGTGCCGGTAGGCATTAAGCCGCTTGAGACCTCTAGTGCCTTACCGCCACTTACTGCAAAATCGGAAACTAACGATCTGAGCTTGGTGCGCGTCATTTTATATTTACTTGGATGTGCCAATACCGCAATACCGCCTGCGGCTACAATCCAGCCAACAACTTGCTCCATTTCAGGCCACAGGCTTTTAACATCACCTACTTTTCCGGCACCGAGATATTTTTTAAAAGCCTCGTTAATACTTTTCACTCGCCCCTGATCAAGCAGGTACTGGGCGAAATGAGGGCGACCAAGTACGGCGCCATTAGCAATACTTTGTGCGCCAGCCAGAGCACCTTGCACACCAGCCTTGGTTAGCCGCTCGGCAATTAAGTGCCCGCGGACTTCACGGGCCGCTAACTGGGCTGTGACTGCAGATGTCAGCACCTCCGATTTAAGATCGATATTCAGGCCAACAACATGAATACCGCGGCGCTCCCATTGTGATGAAAACTCTATCCCAGGTATTAGCGTGACCCCACACTGCTCGGCTGCTACTGATGCCTCCACCAGCCCATGAACGGTGTCATGATCGGTTAACGACAGTACATCAACACCCTGCTCAAAAGCGCGTTGCAGCAACTCAGTCGGCGTCAAACGACCATCGGATGCTGTACTATGGCAATGTAAATCATAAACTGTCACCGTAATTAAGCTCCATTTTGGGGTTGTAAAGATTGCCCCGCACGCTAAAAGACTGCATTATCGCGCTCGCAACATTTTATGCCAATGCATCAATCGTCCATTAACCTTAAATAGCTAATACTTTCATGACCGAGACCACTCCAAACTCCAGCAAAAATACCGATAAGAAAGAAAACATGCTTATCAATATGCTGCTGAATATTGTTATTCCCACCGCCATCCTCATAAAGCTTAGCAGTGAAGCCTACCTGGGCCCTAAGTGGTCAATTGTAGTTGCCCTCGCATTCCCGATTGCATATGGTTGCAACGACTTTTTTGTTCGCAGTAAAATCAATATTTTCTCAGGGCTGGGTATAATCGGCATATTACTGACAGGGGGTATTAGCCTGTTAGAACTAGACCCTGCCTACATTGCTATTAAAGAAGCCGCTATCCCCGCTATTATAGGCTTAGCCACGTTATTTTCCCTAAGAACACGCTATCCACTAATTAAAACATTTCTTTATAATGACAAGATACTGCAAGTCGATAAAATTGCTCTGTCATTAAAAGAAAATGGCACTGAGAAAGCCTTCGAAAAATGTTTGGTCGCAGCTACTTACATGGTGGCCGGCTCATTCTTTTTATCCTCGGCTTTGAACTACATTCTTGCCAAGGTGATATTATTGAGCCCACCTGGAACGCCCGAATATACCGCTGAACTGGGTAAAATGATGGGCTTAAGCTTCCCTGTAATTGCACTACCCTCCACCATTGTCTTAATGGCTGCGCTGTTTTACCTGTTCCGCCGTATTGGCCAGCTCACTGAGCTAAGCCTAGAAGATATGATTAACGAGCCTTAAATATCCTTTTTAGAGAGATCAACATGTATTACGCCATTGTTAGTCAAGATATAGACAACAGCTTAGCGCTAAGAAAATCGACTCGCCCAGCTCACTTGGCGCGCCTAAATGCACTTAAAGAAACCGGCCGCCTGCTTATAGCTGGCCCAAATCCAGCGGTGGATAACGACGAGCCCGGCGACGCTGGATTTACCGGCAGCCTAGTCATTGCCGAATTCAGCTCACTGGCCGACGCGCAAACGTGGGCCGATAGTGACCCCTATGTAGACGCCGGTGTGTACGCTTCCGTAAGCGTTAAACCCTTCAAAAAAGTACTACCCTAATACATGGCCGCTTTGTTGGGCGGTCTGGGTTAAAATAACTTGACAAAGTTTTGAGTCATAATTACAAAAGGAATGCCTGTGAAACCTCTCACCTTGCTAACTCTAATTTTATGCGGACTGTTATTTACCTCAACAGCCATAAGTGAAGATGTTCGTTATGTCTCCAACTTACTGCAAATTCATAGCGATAAAGGCAATCAATTTAGCATCATCCATCGCGACCTACCCAGCAGTACCAAAATTTACGTATTAGAAGTTGACGAAGAAGGCCGCTGGGTTCGTGTTAAAACCGAAGACGGCAAACAAGGCTGGGCTCGCAGCCTGTACCTCATCGATGCACCTACCGCTGCTAACAAACTAATGGCCATAGGTAAGGCTCAGCAACAGCTAAGTACTGTAGAAAACGAACTGGACGATCTAAAAAAATTCTCGGCCAACGCCATTAACTTAGATCTACAACACCAAAAAGTTCTAACCAAGTATCAACTACTGCAAACTGAGTCCGATACTAATCGCGCTGAGATTCAGCGCCTTGAAAATGACAACCGTCATAACCAATGGTTATTTGGCGCCCTATTACTCATCTGCGGAATCATCACCACCCTAATTATTCAGAGCATGAACCAAGGCCGAAAGAAATCTGATTGGGGCTAGATCTTTACCGCAAGGCCATTCTGCCCACTAATTAAGGCCAACGTTATGATTCGTATCGCCCTTTGTACTTTTTTTAGTTTACTGATCTGTCTGCCAGCTGCTGCTGCGAGCAGCAAAAAGGTTCGTCTTACCACCGACTATGGCGACATAATTGTCGTACTCTATCCAGAGCGCGCGCCGAAAAACGTCGCTAACTTTTTAGCCTATGTAAACAGCGGTTTCTATGACGGCAGCATATTCCACAGAGTTCTGCCCAACTTTATGATTCAAACCGGCGGCTATAGCTGGGATTTCCAAAAGAAAGCCACACAGCCTGAGGTCGTGAACGAGTCCATCGGCGGCCTTAAAAACCACTATGCCACTTTAGCAATGGCACGAACTAACGACCCAGACAGTGCAGACTCTCAATTTTTCATCAATGTTAAATCCAACCCACACCTAGACGCAATCGACAACAATCCCGGCTACACCGTATTCGCTAAGGTCATAGAGGGAATGAATATAGTCGTTATGATCTCGCGCTTGCCGCAAGGAGCTCACGGCAGCGGCTTTTCAAACGCCCCCAACGAAGCTGTACGCATTCTAAAAGCAGAAGTCATTAAACCTCGGATCTTAATTCAATACTGATGTTCCGAGTCGAATACTAATTGGAGATGTCTCTATGAGCACAGCGCTAAGCGTTAATCTTAATAAAATCGCCCTTATTAGGAATTCAAGAGCGGGTACTTATCCGGATTTAATTGAGCATGGTAAAACATGTCTAGATGCTGGTGCCACGGGTATTACTGTACATCCAAGGCCCGATCAAAGACATGTTCGCGCCACCGACATCGCACCGCTGTCGGCACTGTGCCGCAGCCGCAATGTTGAGTTCAACATTGAAGGCAATCCTTTTGCCGCAGAGCTAGCCGACTACCCGGGTTTCGTCGCTCTAGTAGAAGCCACATGCCCCGAGCAAGTCACTTTGGTACCCGACAACAATGCTCAACTCACCTCAGATCACGGTTTTGACCTCGGTACCAGCGGCGACGATTTAAAACCGCTGATACAGCATTTTCAAAAACTGGGCATCCGCGTAAGCTTATTTATGGACCCCAATATCGAGCAAATAAGCCTTGCCAAAGCCATTGGTGCCGACCGTATTGAATTCTATACCGGGCCTTATGCTCAAGCTCATAAACAGCGCAGTACAGAACTCGAGTCAACTTTTGAGGACTATCGCCTAGCCGCTGAACACGCTCACAACATAGGTTTAGAACTTAATGCCGGCCATGACCTCAACCTCGACAACTTAGGCCAATTTCTCACTATCCCCCACATTGCCGAAGTCTCAATTGGTCACGCTCTTATCGTCGATGCAATCGACATGGGGCTATCTACAGCTGTTGCTCGTTATAGCGATATATGTGGTAATAACTTCACCGGTTAATAAGCTCGATCAAGAGTAATGCAGAGCCACAAGCTAAGGTAGTGAAAACCTGGTAATGCTGAAAAATTTATAATACTACGCGCACTTCACCTTGGTTCAAGTTAATAAGGGGAAAACATTCTTATCGCTACACTTGATGGCACCGCAATGTCGGAATATCTGAACTAAACTAAAAATGTAACAAACGTTGATATCCTAGAGGGTATGAAGATGCATTCTATTTTAGTTAAAGACTATATGGACTTTGATTCACACGCGATCATGCAAAACACCAATGTTCACGATGTGATCGAGAACCTGCTGCAACACGGTATTCCTGGGGCGCCGGTGATTAACAGTGAACAACACGTCATTGGCTTTGTGTCCGAACAGGACTGCATCGCTGAAATGCTTAACAATACTTTTTACTGCGAAGAGCCGGGCCTAGTCACGACTGTTATGAGGAGCGATGTCATAACGGTGAGCCCGCGGAGCAGCATTGTAGAAATAGCCCAGTGCATGCTCAAAGACAAACACAAAAATTACCCTGTAATCGACAATGGAAAATTGGTCGGCATAATTAGCCGTAGCCGCATTCTAAAGGCATTAATTGAAAATGATGAAGACTGCTACCTACACCATTAAGTCGACCTAAAATTACCTTGATAGACTCCGCCAGACGGAGTCTTTTCATATCTGCAGCTGCTATAATCATTATTAGCTTCTCTCTGAAACCAAAATTAGACTATCTCATGAGCAAACATAGCAACAGCCAAGACAGCCAAGAGTACTTAGAAAAGAAACGCTTCTTTAACCAGCTACTCACAATTTTCGGGCGCAAACCAGTACTTGAAGCACTGCAGGAAAAAGGCAGCAAGATTCACCGCCTGCATCTAGCCGAGTCAAACAAAAAAGCTAAAATTCTCGACGATATCATCGCCCTGGCTAAAGAAAAAGGTGCTGAAATTCTCTATCACGACAGTAGGGAACTATCGCGAATTTCTAAAAATGCCAAACAAGATCAAGGCATTGCCGCTGATCTCATCTGCGACGGCTACCAGAGTCACAGCAGCTTCCTAGCGCAGCAGACTGGCCCATTTGAGCTATTAGCCATTGACGGTGTAACCAATCCGCAAAACCTCGGTATGATCATCCGTTCAGCCGCCGCCGGGCAGATCGATGGTATATTGCTGCCACAGCAAGGCTGTGCTCGGCTAGATGCGCTCGTCATTAAAGCCAGCGCCGGCACACTATTTAAAGCACCTATATTGCGCTGTGACAAACTTATAGAGGCGCTGAAAGACTGCCGACAACACGGTGCCAAAATTTGCGGACTATCCTCACATGCGACAGAAACACTCGGTCAATTCCAAAACAATCAGGGCAGCGTTTTTGTCGTGGGTAACGAGACCGACGGCTTATCAAAAGCGGTGGAAGATATTTGTGACCACTGGCTTTCTATCCCCATGAGAAATGGCGTGGAATCACTTAATGTGGCAGTCACTGCCAGTTTAATCGCCTTCAGAAAGGCTATATAACTCAGAATTATTCGGTTTTGGGGGCATTTAGCACGGCCCCATGAAGACGAACGTCTGCCAACGATGGGGTAGATAAATCTATACCCTCGAGTACAGAGTTTACGTAAACTGCCTCATTGATTTTATACACAGTGCCCATTAAATGTTTGCGCACCGTAGAAGTAACCTTAGTATTTGGGATGCGTTTTAAATAAACGAATAAACTGTACTCAAGCGCAAAATCACCCGCTAAGGTCAACGCCCAGGTAAAAGCACGTTTGTCGTTAATTTTTATTTCTTTGTCTTTCAGGCATTGCTCGTAAGCCCCTTCAAAAATATTGTCCATACGTGACCGAAACCGTAGCAAAGATTGCTGCTTATCTTCACGCCCGAGATCAGAGAAATCGGGGTAAGCCACCTTATAAATTAAAGTTTTCCGTACGCCATCGGAACTAGCGACGCGATTAAGGTTATCAATTTTTGTCTGAATAAAACGGCTATTGCGCATTAATGTACGGTGATTTTTACGTACATCAAGCAGGGCTACATAGATAAAAGACACTTTATTGATAATGTATTCATCAGGATAGCCATCAATGATAACGACATCTCCGTCTTCAAGCATCTGTGTATTAAGAATAATCAAGCCGCTGATAATATCCGGCGCCCAAACGTTACTAGTAAAAGCCAGAAAAGCCGCCAGCAATCCGATAATACCTGTAGTTTCCAACCAGCTATCGGCCCCCCACAACTTGATTAAAATCAGCACAGTGGTTAGTGAAATAAATACTAGTAAAATTAATTCGACAATACGTGTACTGTAAGTTTCCAGAAATACCGGTTTATTATCGATGTCCTTCTCTCGACCAAATTTCCGCCGGGAGAAATAACAGCTGATGCAGTAAAAAAATAGTCCGCAATAGAGCGTCATCAGACTTAAACCCAAGCGAACAAAATAGTGCTCATATTCGGTACTAAGTCCAAGCAACAACAAATCTAAGCCATGCAAGAAAAGGATAAGCACATTAAATACGCGAAATAATCGAGCCTTACCGTCGCCATCAGAACTGGCGTCAAACATTCCAAAGATGGGTTTGGCAAAAATCAGTAGAGTAATATTTAGCGCAAATACAATGCCATGCACTATCCACTGTTGTTGACTTAAATGCCATTCAAACCAAAATATATCCATATATTTACTACCTTATCTGACTTTTATTCAAAATGAATAAAAGTAATAAATCCTTAAATTCAATAAACCGGTATACGATAATTTATACCTTTAGATAACTAATTCTAATGTTTAGTGCAGCCATACCAGAATTATCTTCTCCGTAAACAACACGTTCATAAAGCTTTGCAATCATCATAAATTGTTCGCGATAATTGGGGTGTTGCTCAGCCGCACGAATAGCAAAATCCCCCAATGTTTCACCTTTACGGCGAACCAATCCAAGCTTCTTTAACTTGCGTTCAAACCTTAACAAACACCGTGCGACCGGGGACAACGGCGGTGGTCTCTGCAACCACAATAGGCGCAGTATGATCGGCGCCAAGCAAAGCGCCGCGACCGAGATAAAAGCCAGAGTAATTTTCCAAGCTTGTAAACCACCCAATAATTTTTTTAAAAAATCATTTTGCCGATTACGATCAAACCCAAGCACCCAGAGCTGCCAACGGTAATTACTTGAATCCCATTGCAGCTGTAACTGTTTAACCCAGCCGAATGCCCCCGCCCGCCCCAAAAAACCACCCACTAAACTTGCATCAGCAGATGACAAAGACGCTTCTAAACTTTGCTCTATACGCTCAGGGGCAACGGCAGCAGTGGGATCGACACGGACCCACCCCTGACCCTGAAACCAAACTTCGGCCCAGGCATGCGCATCTTTTTGGCGGACAATTAAATAATTATCCAGCGGATTTAGCTCGCCCCCCTGATACCCCACTACCACCCGAGCGGGAACCCCTGCCGAGCGCATAAAGAAAACAAAGCTACTAGCAAAATGCTCACAAAAACCCTTTTGTGTGGTCCACAAAAACTCATCTACACTGTGACGCCCCAACATTGGTGGCTGCAAGGTATAGGTAAACTTATCGTTATAAAGCCGCAGTATTCGCTCCATCAGACCCTTGGCGCTACCCTCTTCTCGTAGCCATTTAAGCGCTAGCTGTTGTGTTTTTGGGTTAAAGTCGAGCGGTAACTGTGTCGCCTGAAATTCACCCAAGCTCGATAGTCGCTCGGGCTCAAATTCAAAGTTAAACGTTGATACTAGTTCGTAGGTCAGCCGTTCTGTAATGGGATTTTTCGACAACAATGTCATATCTCGACTCAAGCCCGTAGCACCTCCCCACTCTGTCGGCATAGGCAGAGAATACAGCCAGGACTGCTGCGAAGCTTCAAGCATCACTTGATAACGGGTCTCTCGCCCCGGGATGTCTAGCATTTGCCAATCATTGGAACGCGCCTCTAGGTTAGAGGCTGCCCACAGAACCTCGTTTTGACTTTGGCTTTGACTGAAATCGCTAATAGGCGACCAACGGCGACCATCAAAATTAGAGAACACCAATCCGCGCCAATAGAGCTGAGACTGCCGGGGAAGCTCAGTGTCGAATGTCACACGAAAAGCCACCTCATTCGACAACCCCAGACGAGAAAAATCCCCCGGTGACATGCTATTACTGACACCAGTTTTTGCAATATTTTTAAGTGAGGGAACATGCCATAGTGAGCCGAGCTTAGGTATAAAGATGAACAGTAGCAACATTAAGGGCAGGCTTTGCAGCATTAATCCAACAGCTTTGCGCACTGTTGCATGAGAATTCTCAATTCGAATATCTTGATTTGCCGACACCAGCGCAACCAGTAATAGCAGCAGTGATATAACACCGTAGGCGGTTGCCGCGAGAGTAACGGAAAATAAAAACTGCGTAGCAGTAACAAAAAAACCAATAAATATCACCAACAACAATTCTTTGCGCTGCTGCATTTCCAGTAATTTTAGCAAGAATGCGGTCACCAAAAGCCCCACCATGGGTTCAAGTGCAAATAAACGGCTGTAGCCGAACAGTAGACCGACACCACAAAGAGCAACTAATGCTACCTTCTCGATAGTTTTCGGAGACCGCCAAAGCCCGCGATACATTTGTATGCGCCAGCCCAGAATCAATAGCCAGGTTAAAACAATCCACTCCGGTAGATGCGTCAGATGGGGTGCAATAATGATCGTCTGAGCCACGAATACCCAGAACAAGCTCTGCCGAGGCATTTGCTTAATCAGCATTGTCAGTCTCCAACTCGAACAGCGCCAGCGCTTGTAATACTTTCAATTTATGTTGCAAGCTACTATTTGGTTGAATTTCGACTTTAGGCAAACGCAGGCCATAACACTCCTCGGTCTTACTGACTTGGAGCAACCAATAGCACAGGCGAGCCAACCGAGCTTCGCGCGCCAAGCCGGGTAACGCCTCCCACTGCAACCACAATTGATGAGAACGGTAGTCACAATAATCTTTTAATAACATGCCCTGCCCGCGAGCATATTGTTTCCATGCAATATGCTTAAGTGAATGACCATGTTGATAATTTTTTAAACCGATAAAATCTTCGCCGCCATCAGTTGCGACAGCTCCCCCCTCGCGAAGAGACAGTGCATCCTTGGGGAGTGGGCCGGCATTGATCGGGGCCGGATAAACCAATGCTTTGACTTTCAGATCTAAATGCGTCCAACAACGGAATAAACCAAGGGGATAGTAACTTTCGATTAGCAGGCGCCCGGGATAACAATAACCTCGCTTAGTCGTTTTACAAAACACCCGTGCTTGTAACTTTGAGCCTTTTTGTAAATTAACCAGTTGGGCGCGGCCCTGTGGCCACTGTAACATTATACTTTCATAGCTACCTCTACCCGCGCGCTGTAATTGAATATCAAAGCCACAATCATCACCGGCAAATACCGCCTGAGATGACAGCCCAGTAACGGTTAACCCCGATAGATTACTAAACGTATGATGTAGCCCAACAACAAAAATGGCGAACATAAAGTAGGCACAGAGGAGTGCGAGATTACTCTGATAATTGGTGCCCAGCAGCCACACTAAGACGCTAACAAGAAGGAAAACAAAGCCACTTTTGGAGGGAAAAATAAAAACATTACGATGGTTGAGAGCAACCGATCGGCCCGCAGGTATGCGCTTAGAGACCCAATGCAAAAAACTCTTTTGTAAATATTTTTTGAGACCCAACATGACTAAAACAACTCTATAAGTACAATTATAAAAGCATGCCTTAACACCAGATAAAAATCACTCTCTTCGATCGCTATGACTTCAACCCTCCAATCACTGACAACATGACCAAAGCAATTTTTAATATGTATAGGCTGACAGCAAACACAGAGTAATACTGTTAAGCGCAGCTTAAAGCGTTCACAAACTTTATGTACTCTAAAGCAAAAAGTTGATAATTACCGAAAAGCAGACTGTCATCACACCGACCCTTCAAAATTAAGTGAACACTATGAGGTTAGCTTATAACATCAACCTCGTTAAGCAACTGATCAATCAATGCATAGCCACTTTGGTCGCCGTTACCGGTTGCCTTACTTACCCTATGTGCCACTACAGCAGGCAATACCGACTGGATATCTTCCGGTAATAGATGTTTTCGTCCATGCATCACAGCCCAAGTCTTAGCAGTGCGCAAAAGGGCCAGAGCACCGCGAGGCGAGATACCCATCGAGAAATCAGCACAGTCACGAGTATACGCAATCAAGCGTTGCAGGTAGTCCAGCACCGCGGCAGAGATCTTTACCTGTTCAACATGCATACTGATGATACTCAGCTGATCTTTAGTGATGCAGGCCTTTAATTGCGGCAAACGTGAGCGTGAGCCATCGCCAAGCAACAAGGCACGCTCGGCTTCAGGAGACGGATAGCCCAATTCAATACGCATCAAGAATCGATCAAGCTGAGATTCAGGCAACGGGAAGGTACCCGAAGATGACAGAGGGTTCTGTGTGGCTATGACAAAAAAGGGTTGAGGTAACTGACGGGTTTCGCCCTCAACCGTCACCTGCCCCTCCTCCATGGCCTCCAGCAATGCGCTCTGAGTTTTGGGGGTTGTACGATTAATTTCATCCGCTAGCAACACTTGCGAGAAAATAGGACCGGGATGGAATTCAAACTGACTGCTGTTACGATCAAACACTGATACACCGAGAATATCGGCTGGCAGTAAATCACTGGTAAACTGAATGCGCTGGTAAGACAAGCCAAATACCGCAGCTAACGCATGCGCTAAAGTAGTTTTACCCATGCCGGGCATGTCTTCAATCAATAGATGGCCGCGCGCAAACAAGCAGGCCAGGGCCAATTTAATTTGCGGTTCCTTGCCGAGTAGTACTTTGCTGATTTCGGCTGTTAAGCGCGTCACTAACTGCTGCATTGACAATCCTTACATTAAAGTGCCGACAAACCGCGCGCCAAATCGGCTTTAAGATCGCGAATATCTTCAAGTCCTACCGCTACGCGAATTAAATTATCGCTAATACCCGCCTCAATTTTTTCTTGCTTACTTAAACGTCCATGAGTTGTGGTCGCAGGATGAACAATGGTTGTCTTAGTATCGCCCAAGTTAGCCGTTAGAGACATAATGCGAGTAGCATCAATGACCTGCCAGGCCTGCTCGCGCTTGCCTTTAACTTTAAATGACAAAACACCACCGAAGGCGCTCTGCTGCTGTGCGGCTAAAACATGGCCAGGATGGCTTTTCAAACCCGCGTAAAACACCTTTTCGACCTGCGGCTGCTGATCCAGCCACTCGGCCAGTTCCAGCGCATTTTTAGAGTGTGCCTCTACTCGTAGGCGCAGTGTCTCCAAGCCCTTCAAAAATACCCAAGCATTAAATGGACTCATAGTAGGTCCAGCACTGCGCAAAAAGCCAATCACTTCTGCCATGGTGTCGCGCTTACCGACTACGACACCCCCGACACAGCGCCCCTGACCGTCAAGGTACTTGGTTGCCGAATGAATCACAATATCGGCACCAAGCTCCAGTGGTCTCTGCAACGCAGGGGTACAGAAACAGTTATCAACCACCAGCTGGGCGCTGTGATGTTCGACCAGTTTCGCCAGACGGCCAATATCAATAACATCACACAGAGGGTTGGACGGCGTTTCTACGAACAACAGCTTGGTATTGTCGCCAATGGCAGCTTCCCATGCGGCGTAATCGGTGGCAGCGACAAACGTCGTTTCAACACCAAATTTCTTTAAGAACTTGTTAAATATTACTGTGGTAGTACCAAAGACACTGCGCGAACAAACAATGTGATCACCAGACTGCAGTAGCGCCATACAAATACTGAGAATAGCTGCCATGCCCGATGATGTAGCAACAGCCGCCTCGGCACCTTCAAGTGCTGCGATACGCTCCTCAAAAGTACGTACTGTAGGATTGGTGTAACGCGAATATACATTGCCTGGATGCTCACCAGAAAAACGTGCAGCAGCGTCAGCGGCAGTATCAAAAACATAGCTGGAGGTGGTGTAGATTGCCTCGCTATGCTCACCCTCATGACTGCGAACTTGACCTGCGCGAACAGCAAGAGTGTCTAACTGTGCGTTAAAAAGAGGATCATCGGGCTCGAACATAATAAACTCCTAAGCAATATTTTGTAGTGCTATAAACAACAATGGCCGCTCCCCCGATTAGAGGGTAAGCGGCCATGTTAATAAAAGCAGGCTGCTTTATTCACCGCCATCTTCATTATGCAAACCAGCCATAGCGTTCTCGCCACGATCAACATCCGCTGCGACCAAAGAAGATTTAGCAGCGTCGTTACGCTCGGCATCAATGCTGTCGAGATAAGCCTGATCAACATCTGGAGTTACATAATGACCGTTAAATACTGCGCAATCAAACTCGGTAACGTTATTGCTGCCTTCACTTGAAGATGCGATTAAATCGTCCAGGTCCTGATAAATTAACCAATCGGCGCCGATAGCTTCACACACTTCCTCGGTAGTACGGTCGTGGGCGATCAATTCTTTAACCGACGGCATATCAATGCCATAGACATTTGGATGAATAACAGCGGGAGCTGCCGAGGCAAAGTAAACCTTGGCGGCTCCGGCGTCACGAGCCATTTGGATAATTTGTTGGCAAGTGGTGCCACGCACTATCGAGTCATCGACCAAAAGTACATTTTTCCCTTTAAATTCCAAACCAATCGGGTTAAGTTTCTGGCGCACCGATTTTTTTCGCTGTTGCTGCCCTGGCATAATAAAAGTGCGGCCAATGTAGCGATTCTTAACCAGACCTTCACGGAATTTAACATCCAAAACCTGAGCCACGGCCTGACCGGCAACACGAGAGCTATCGGGAATAGGAATAACAACATCAATATCATGATCAGGACGATTGCGAAGAATTTTTTCCGCTAGCTTTTCGCCTTGACGCAGGCGCGCTTTATAGACAGAAACACCGTCCATAATAGAATCTGGACGGGCAAAATAAACGTGTTCAAAAATACATGGCGTGAGTTTTGGATTCTCCGCACACTGCTGAGTATGCAATTCGCCATCAACTGTTATGTAAATCGCTTCACCCGGCGCGACATCACGAATCAGTTCAAAACCCAACGTATCCATAGAAACGCTCTCCGAAGCCACCATATACTCAGTACCGGCCGCAGTCTCACGCTTACCAAACACCAGTGGACGAATGCCATGGGGGTCACGAAAAGCGACCAAACCATAACGAGCAATGAGTGCCACTGTGGCATAGCCGCCACTTACACGCTTGTGAACCTTGGCAACAGCGGCAAATATTTCATCGGCACTCAGTTCAGCTTTGCCATGGCACTGCAATTCATGGGCAAAAACATTCAGCAGCACCTCGGAATCAGAGTCGGTATTGACGTGACGTAGATCGGTGTGAAACAGGTCCTCTTTAACATCGCTGGCATTGGTCAAGTTGCCGTTATGAGCTAGCGCTATACCATAAGGGGAGTTTACGTAAAACGGTTGAGCCAAAGCTGGGCCTGAGCTACCCGCTGTCGGGTAGCGCACATGGCCAATACCAATATTACCCACCAAACGCGTCATGTGGCGAGTGCGAAATACATCGCTAACGAGACCATTGGCCTTATGATGCGCAATTTTGTCGCCCTGACAAGTTAGAATACCGGCGGCGTCTTGGCCTCGGTGCTGGAGCATGGTTAAGGCGTCATACAACTGAACGTTGACGTCACTTTTACCGACTATACCAACAATACCGCACATACTTGTCTACCTAATTACTATTGAGTTGAATTTTAAATTTAGACAAGCTGTAGCGACTAATACCATCATCGATAAACGCATATACCTGCCTAGCTACCTAAAACTAAATTTACGTGTCAATACTGGTCAATTTATAACGACCAGCACCATCATTAATAATCACACGAACTTGTCTGCCTAGTTAGAATGAAATTAACGGTTAAAAAATGAATTACAATTTGTTGAAAACATCATAGACCGCAGAACCGATGATACTTGCTGCGTTTCTGGCCCAGTCCTCAAAAGTAAGAAAGTGAGGAATAATGCTTGATCTGTGCCACCAAGGATCTTGATCTACTGGTATAAAACCGGGCAGCAGCAACAGTATGGCCATGACCACTATAGCGCCACGGGCCAGTCCAAAGATCATACCCAGTAGGCGATCGGTACCCGACAAACCCGTCATTTTGACTACTTCACCGATCAAATAGTTGACCATAGCGCCGACAATTAATGTGGCCGCAAACAAAATACCAAAAGCCGTCATTTGTCTTATAGAGGGAGTAGATATTGCACTTTCAAGCAAGACTTCAAGCGGTGAAGAGAAGATAGTGGCCATCATAAAAGCCAGCACCCATACCGCCAGCGACAAGGCTTCTTTAACGAAGCCCCGCTTGAGACTAATTAGGCTAGATATGGCTAAAATTGCCAAGATGGTCCAGTCGGCCCAGTTCATGATTCACCGTGACATAAGTTGGCGTTAAAAGCGTATTGAACTAAATCAGCAGCAAAACCCAGAAGCGTATGCTGCGATAAGTAGCATTCTACCAGACCCGCCCCCACCGAAGGAAGACGAGAAAGGCACTTAAACAGCTGTTGAAGCACACTGGCCATTAGGGCTGAAACTTAACGAGAATAGAGTTCACTTTCAGTTCTGCATCCAGCTCGTCTTTTGTGAGCTGCGCTTTCAAACGGTCGATTTTTGGACCCACCAAGACCCGATAAACTCGCCCCTTATCAATAACTACCGAGTGCACAAAAGCTTTATAACCATCATTTTTTAAACGGCTAGACAAGGTTTTAGCAGGCAAGCGTGTATTGAAACTCGCCACCTGTACTGCCCATGCTTTGGGTATAGTACGCGCATCAAGCGCGGGAGGTACGGGAACCGGAGCAGCATCGCTTCTAACTTTAATTCTCGGGTTACTCTGATCTATATTGTTTGCTATATTGAGAGGTTTATCTTCCTCTAACAACTGATACATATCTTCAGGCGCCGGTGCTTTGGGCATATTTTGCACACGCACAGGGGCTTTTATAATTAACGGCTTAACTTCTGATACCGAAGGAATTTGAGTACGTGTGTCAAGCCGGCGCCCATGATCGCCCGTGAACAGACTCGGCAGAAATATAATCGCAATCGCAACCAATACCAACGCACCGATCAGACGCTGCTTTAAACCATCATCCATTTTGACTCTCCACATCTTTGGCAAGCAGTGCCAGCACCTCGGCGACGGTAAAAAATGACCCTATCACCAATAAAGTATCACCAGCGGCAGAGTTCTTTAGCAAATATTTAAAAGCACTCATAACATCGGGCTGCGCAACAGCATTAGCGCCTAGATCATGTATATTTTGCAACAACTGTTCAGCCGTTGCCGCGCGACTATTGCCCGGTAACGAGGCAGCAACCCACCCCTGAACAGAAGGGAGCAGCGCTCTAATCACCGCCTTAATATCTTTATCGGCCATAATCGCTATAAGTGCATAAACACGGCCGGTATGCTTTCGATAGCTTAAGCGCTCTGCGAGAAACTCCGCCGCTGCTGGGTTATGAGCCACATCCAGAATCACCTCTCGACCGCGATGAGATACTTTCTGGTAGCGACCAGGCAGCGACAATTGCGGTAAATATTGTGCCAACTGCTCTTGAGTAAATTTCACCTGCAGCTGACGCAACGCCAGTATAGCCGCGACAACACTCGGCAAAGGCAAACTCGGCAAAGGTAGATCAGCGACAGCGTAGCTCTGTGATTGTAAACTCCAGCACTCGGCCGAGTGCTGGAATTCAAACGCTTGCCCATGCTGATATAACTCTGCCCCCGCAACGGCGCAAGTTTTTGAAATCGCCTGGACAGATTGCTGCACTGTACTGATTACGGGTCTATTGGCACGAACAATACCGGCCTTCTCAAAAGCAATAACGTCAAGGTCAGAACCCAACCAATCTTCGTGATCAAGAGCAATCGAGGTAATTACAGCGACATCAGCATCGATGATATTAACGGCGTCCAAACGACCACCCAAACCTACTTCGAGTAGTACGAAATCGACACTGTGTTGCCGAAACACTTCCAAACTAGCCAAAGTGCCAAATTCAAAGTAGGTCAGGCTGGTATCGGTACGTGCCTTGTCAATAGCAGCAAACGCCGCGCAAACCTCAGTTTCAACTGCGGACTGACCATTGATACGTATGCGTTCACAGTAGTGTGAAAAGTGCGGTGAGGTATAGGCACCGACACTGAAGCCCTGCTGCAATAACAACTGCTCTAAACTGGCGACACAAGAACCCTTGCCATTGGTTCCGGCAACAGTAATAACTCGCGGCCGAGAAGAAGCAAAGCATAAATTTGAACTGGGCAAAGTATCGATAAGGCCCATCGCTCGGGCAACACCGCCCACCCGCCCCAGGCCCAGTTCAATATCGCTAAAATGCAATAACTCTTGCCAGTGTAGCCACTGGGCAAGAGTCGAAAAACGCTGACTAACGCTCAAAAGACTAACCGCTCGTTAAGCGGCTGGCTTGTTAGTGAATTTGGACAATAGAGAACTTATCCGTTCACGCATCTCCGCGCGTGAGATAATCATATCAATGGCGCCATGGTCGAGCAAAAACTCACTGCGCTGAAAGCCCTTAGGCAGTTTTTGACGAATGGTCTGTTCAATAATAGCGGGACCTGCAAATCCCACACGCGCACCAGGTTCGGCCGCATTAATATCACCCAGTAGAGCCAGTGAAGCCGACACCCCACCGTAAACAGGGTCGGTCATAATAGACAGGTAAGGCGTGCCCTGCTGCTTTAAACGCTCAATAACAGCACTGGTTTTTGCCATTTGCATAAGCGAGATTAAAGCCTCTTGCATACGAGCACCACCGGTTGCGGGGAAACACACCAGAGGAATATTTTGTTCCAACGCTAAGGTCGCCGCGCGGGTAAATTTTTCACCCACAACATATCCCATGGAGCCACCGTGAAATGAAAACTCAAACGCTACAGCGACAATTGGCATACCATTAAGAGATCCACTCATAGCCACCAGTGCATCTTTCTCACCAGTTTTCTTTTGCGCATCTAACAGACGATCCTTATATTTTTTTACATCTTTGAACTTCAATCGATCAATGGGTTCAATTTCGATACCTAGCTCTTCACGTCCGTCTTGGTCGAGAAAGATATCCAAGCGCTTGCGTGCGCCGATACGCATGTGATGATCACACTTTGGGCACACATCAAGATTGCGCTCCAATTCCGGACGATAAAGCACCGCACTGCACTTTACACATTTCTTCCACAAGCCTTCTGGAACCTTGCTGTTACCGCGGTCATTATTGGAGCGAGACATACTTGGAACAATTTTATCTAACCAGCTCATCAATCGAATCTCTTTAGACTATCTTTAAATTTACTTTTCATCAGGGAGCACAAAGCCTGAAATTATACCGACTTATACTTAAACCAGCGAATCCAATGCCGCTCGAATCGGTTTAACTACCTCACCCATACTCTCGACAACAGCATTAGTACCTTTCTCGGCTAGCAGTTGCGCCTGTTTAACTAACACGCTACCAATGACCACTCCGTCAGCTAACTTACCAACAGCAGCAGCAGATTCAGCATCCTTAATACCAAAACCCACGCAAATCGGCAGCGTTGTAAGTTCGCGCAACTCGGCTACTTTGGCGGCTACCGAATCGATATCCAGATTACCTGCACCGGTCACCCCGTTAAGAGAAACGTAATAAAGAAAACCACCCGCCATATCGACAATCATATTGGCGCGTTCGATAGTAGTAGTCGGCGCCAATAAGAAAATATTTTCAATACCGACCTTCTTCAATTCAATATTTAAACCTAACGCCTCTTCTGGTGGTAAATCCACAGTCAAAAGGCCGTCGACGCCAGAATTTTTAGCAAGGGATGCAAACGTTTGATAACCCATGCGCTCAACAGGATTAGCGTAACCCATTAAAATAACAGGTGTGTGACTATTCTTTTTACGGAATTCAGTCACCACCAAAAGAGTGTCCGTCAGGCTAAAGTTATTGGCCAAGGCGCGCTCATGGGCTAATTGAATGACAGGACCGTCAGCCATAGGGTCTGAAAAAGCGACACCCAGTTCAATAATATCAACACCCTCTGCCACCAGTTTGTGCATGGCGGGTAGAGTTGCATCCGGAGAAGGGTCACCACTAACGATGTAGCCCACTAGAGCTTTACGCCCCTGAGATTTAAATTGCTGTAAACACTGATTAATACGATTCATGAAATTCCCTACACGATAATGCCGTCGAGCTCAGCGACGGTTAAAATATCTTTGTCTCCACGGCCTGACAGATTACAAATAATAATTTGATCTGAGCGCATTGTAGGAGCCAGTTTTTCAACGTAGGCCAGTGCATGACTGGTCTCTAACGCTGGCATAATGCCCTCCACCAAAGTGGTCTTGCGAAAGGCCGCTAGTGCTTCATCGTCGTTAATGGCGACGTATTGAGCACGACCAATATCCTTTAACCAAGAATGCTCTGGGCCGACCCCCGGATAGTCCAGACCAGCTGAAACGGAGTGGGTATCAACAATTTGGCCGTTTTCATCTTCCATCAAATAAGTGCGGGTACCGTGCAGCACACCCGGTATACCATCGTTCAATGGCGCCGCGTGCTTACCGGTTTCTACACCAAAGCCACCGGCCTCAACACCGAACATAGCGACATCTTTATCTTCTAAAAACGGATGGAACAAACCGATAGCGTTGGAACCACCACCCACGCATGCTACTAAGGCATCCGGAAGTTTACCCGTTTGGTTAAGACACTGGTGACGCGCTTCACGACCAATTACACACTGAAAATCACGTACCAACTGCGGATAAGGGTGTGGCCCAGCAGCGGTACCAATGATATAAAAAGTATCATCAACATTGGTGGCCCAGTCTCGCAAAGCCTCATTCATAGCGTCTTTCAAGGTTTTTGAGCCGGAGGTGACCGATACTACTTTGGCACCTAGCAACTTCATGCGATAGACATTCAATTTTTGACGTTGAACATCTTCAGCGCCCATATAAACCACACACTCAAGCCCCAGACGAGCACAAACAGTAGCGGTAGCAACACCGTGCTGACCCGCTCCGGTTTCAGCAATTACTCGCTTTTTACCCGTATATTTGGCGAGTAAAGCTTGGCCAATAGTATTATTTACTTTATGAGCGCCAGTGTGGTTAAGGTCTTCACGCTTAAGGTAGATCTGCGCACCGCCAAGTTCACGGGTCCAGCGCTCGGCAAAATACAGCGGTGACGGACGGCCGACGTAATGAGCGAGATCATTGTCAAACTCAGCTTGAAAATCAGGGTCATCTTTTAAACGCTGATACAGTGTATTTAAATCATCCAGTGCTGGAATAAGGGTTTCCGATACAAAACGACCACCAAAAATACCAAAGTGACCGGCAGCATCCGGTAGGTTACTGTCTATATTAGCCTGCTTATCATTGCTCACTTTATCTCTCCCGCTAACGTCATATATTTTTGTACTCACGCCTTGGCGCGAGCAATAAATTCGTATATTTTTTTATGATCTTTAACGCCGGCACTCGCTTCGATACCACCACTAACATCGACACCATAAGGTATAGTTGCCGCTATTGCAGCTGCAATGTTATTGCCATCGAGTCCACCCGCCAAAACAATCGGCTTAGCACTATTATTACCACTCGATACTGGTACTCGCTGCCAATCAAAAGTCTCGCCAGTACCCCCTGGAATACCTTTACAATAAGCGTCGAGCAATATTCCCTGAGCGCTATCAAAACGCAGTATTTCAGCATTAACATCAAGTTCAGGACGCATACGCAGCGCCTTCATATAAGGCCGTTGAAACTGTTCACAATATTGCGGGGACTCATCCCCATGAAACTGCAATAGCTGCAATGGAACACGGGCCAAGACTCTTTCAACTTCAAGCTTATCGGCATTAACAAATAGACCCACAGTCGTCACAAAAGGACCGGCTGCCGTAGCAATGGCAGCCGCGGTTTTGATATCTACCGCGCGGGGACTAGGAGCATAGAAAACCAAGCCAATAGCATCGGCACCCGCAGCGACAGCTGCTAGAGCATCAGCCACATTAGTTAAGCCGCATATTTTCACTTTGATATCGAAACTGACTGTAGCCGGCACAAGCCCCCCCCTTAGAATCCTTTAGACCTTAGAATAGCGTCGAATAATAGCAGATCAATGAATGAATTACTCCCCAGTCAACCGCTTATAAGGGGCTATTGGTGAGCTCCGCAATAGGCTCAGGTAAAAAATACGGTCCTGGTGAGGTATCTGGCAAGCCAAACTTATCTGGATAACCCACGGCTACTAGATACAACCCATAAGGAGGGGCTGTGACCCCAGCCATGCAACGATTACGAGCTGCCAACACCTTCGCCACCCATTCGGGTTCCTCCTCACCATTACCTACTGCCATAAGTACACCCACAATATTGCGTACCATATGATGCAGGAACGCCGTCGCCTGAATTTCCATTACGATCAGATCGGCTTTCTTCACCAAATCTAAGCGCAATATATCGCGCACAGGATGATTGGCCTGACACTGCGCCGCCCGGAAAGAGGTGAAATCGTGCCGACCCAGCAGAGACTTAGCACCGCTGCGCATACGTTCAATATCCAGATGAAAACGCGACCAAGTCATCTGGTCATTCATCAATGCCGGTCGAGTACGATTATTACAGATTACATAACGATAAGTACGCGCCCGAGCACTAAATCGAGCATGAAACTGCGGCGTCATTTCGCGCGCCCAACGAACGCTAATATCGCGCGACATATTTGCACGCACACCAAGCACCCAGGCCTTTTCAGGTCGGTCTGCGCGCGTATCGAAATGCACAATTTGACTGGTAGCATGGACGCCAGTGTCAGTGCGCCCCGCGCACACCAATTTAATAGGTTCGGCAGCAACCACTGACAAGGCGACCTCAAGCTGTTCCTGAACGGTAACAACACCACTTTTTTGGCGCTGAAAACCATGAAACTTGGTTCCGTTATACTCAACCGCCAAAGCGATACGCCGGACGCCATCAGGCAATTTAACACCCGCCGCCAACTCACAGTTCAACTGATATTCAGCTTCAGAATTCGCAATCATGTGACACCAAAATCAAACACTTAAAAACACAAAAGCCCTGCACTTATGTGCAGGGCCCCAGGGCACTACTCAAAAACTTTACCGCCACAACGAAGGCGCACTAAAAGCTAATCAATACGGCCCAGTAACTCTTCAGCTTCCGATTTCTGAGTGTCATCGCCTTCTAATTGTACCTCTCCCAAAATATCCTTGGCTCCCTCACTATCACCCATGTCAATATAGGCACGAGCTAGATCGAGCTTAGTAGAAACTTCATCAGTATCCGCTAAGAAATCCAGCTCATCATCCATATCATTGGAATCAGAGGCTGCAGCATCTAAACCCTCAGCCGTGAATTCCGATAAATCAGAATCAATAACCCCAGCATCTGGAACAAACTCGGCGAAGAGTTCATCTTCTACTCCTGATTGCAGAGTATCGCCGCCAAGCTCTGAAACAATAGCCTCAGCAACCACTGCTTCATTGACACTTGCAGGAATTTCTAGATCAAGATCAAGATCAAGATCATCCATTTCCTGATCCAGCGCAGCCACATCCAAATCTTCGAGGTCAGAATCAATATCTTCTTCAATAGATAAATCTTCACCAAAAGTGATATCAATATCGGCGATTGGATCCTGCTGCGTCTCGCCCAATAATTCCGATTGAACCTCCTCCGCTAGTTCCGATGAACCGGCATTTTCAGCAATTGGCACTGCAGTAACTTCGTTTGGTTGAACCACTGAATAATTAGAGAGGTCAAGGTCTGCTGCTGAGGTGTTAGCAAGATCGTCCTGGTAAGACATGTCAAAGGATTCATCTAAACCGGCAGCATTAAGCTCATCACTAATATCCAAGCTTAAATCCAAATCATCCAAAGGAGCAGAATCCAGGCCAACATCGGCGTCCATATTAGAGCTGGAATCGGATGTAAAATCAGTGCTGAGATCCGCATCATCAGCCAAACCTAGATCTAGATCTAATTCCAGCTCGAATTCATCAGCAGTTGGGGCGGACCCCTCATCGGAAAGCGCGGGATCTAAGTCCAGATCCAAATCTAAATCATCGGCTTCAGAAATTTCTATTTCATCTGAATCGAGATTAGGCAGATCAATCTCACTATCAAGAGGCAAAAGATCCTCAGCGGTGTCGACAACAGCAGTTTCACCAGCATCCAACTCAACTGCTGCGCCCAGCTCAAAACCGTCAACAATTAAACTTTGACCTTCGGCCTCAGGCTCAACAATAGAAGGCGTATCACCCTCCAGTAACAAGGCATCCAGGTCATCACTGAGGCTCTCGGTCATAGGTGCGGCCGCAACATATGCGGATGCACCAGAAAGACCGCTGCGCAACTCTGCCGCGCGGCTTATGGCGACATCATCACCAAGTTCCTCAAGACGTGAGCAATACTGATCGAAGCCTTCGACATTTTTTGACTCACTGTATACTTCGAGTAATTTAAGCAGTACCGGAATTTGATTGGCATCATCCTCCAGTGACTTTAGCAACATCTGCTCAGCTTGGTCGAGCTTACCGTAAGCGATATAAATATCGACCTCGCCAACAACATCACCCGTTTCGGCTTCGGCTATATTTTCTGATGGTTGCACATCAAGAGAATCATTGTCGCGACTAGGATCGAGATCATCACTAACCGCTGCAGACAGGTCATCTAACTCCAGTGCATCCAATTCATCAGCAACGTCAGGTTCGGCAGAAATAGCAACGTCAGCCAATTCTTCCGGTTCATCAAACTCTTCAAAACCTTCGGATTCTTTGCGGCGGCGTAAAAACATCCAAACACCACCGACAAGCACTAGGAAACCGCCACCAATGTAGAGGATATTATCCCAAGCCAAGTCTACAAGGCTTTTATCTTTGGGAAGTGCTGGACGCACAACTTTATTGGAACGTTTCGGCTCGGCTACAACTTTTGGCTCTGCAACCTGATCCGTGACTGTGACAACAGCCTCGGCAGTTTCAGTAGCATCGAGCAGCTGCCCCGATGCCTCTTCTGAGCTTTGCCCAGCCAACTGCATGGCACGTAAATCGTTATTAGCGATTTCCATCATACGTTCCATGGTCTCAATTTGCGCCTCAAGATCACTAACACGAGATTTCAACTCACCGTTTTGGCGATTACTTTTATCCAGTTCTTCTAGCGAAATAGCCCGTTCATTGTCGAGCGCCTCACTGCGGCTATCATCACTACCTGCACCATAGCCACTGTCACCACTATCGGTATCTACGCCCAGCTTAACCCGACCCTCGACTTCAGTTGGAATACTTCGAACAGTCGATGAACGATTAGCCGCGTCTAGCGGTGCAGCTGATTCTCGCCCAGCCGTTTTACCCGTCCAAGCAGTATTCTGCTCTGCGACTTGACTGATAGCCTGGCGAGCAGTCATATCCAATATTTCATTATGACTAGGAATGCGTAAAACCTGGCCTTTACGCAACAAATTAATATTGTCATTAATGAACGCGTCTGGATTAGCCCGCTGAATGGCCAGCATAGTCTGCTGTACCGAAAGACTGCGATCAGGCCGCACCTTTAACGCAATACCCCACATAGTATCAGTGGAACTGACTGGACCGTATTCGCTACCGCCCTGCTGCATTGAAGCCGAGTCCTCGCGAGATACAGGCATTGGCTGTGAATTCGCTGAATCGGCGGTAGACGGCCGAACCGTATTGCTGCGCGGTGCTTTAGTCTCGGTGCGCTGAATAGGACGCACACTGTCATTGCTAAAAGTAGGCAAGTCCATCAGCAGCGTGTATTCACGCATGAGGTTACCGCTGGGCCACTCTGCTTTCAGCAAAAAGTTTAGGTAAGGTTCATTGACCGGATTACGCGTTGTGACACGTACGACAGGACCAGAAGGACTACCGAGATCGATGGTGAATTTAAGGCCGGTCAAAAAATAGAGTCGGTCGACGCCGGCTCGCTGAAATTCTTCGAGGGCCGCTAAATTCACCAAAATCTCATCTTTCGACAAGTCTTTTATGTTGAGCAGCTCTATTTCAGCATCGAGAGGCTGATTCAGCGCAGAGTTGAGTTTTAACTCGCCCAGCCCAAGTGCACTGGCCAAGTCGGCCCCCAAGGCACTAGCCAAACCAACGGCCAAAGCCAATTTACGAAGACGCATACAATGAACCTTTTATTATCCTAAAGCTCTAGCCAGTAGGGCTAAATCGAAGCACTGCGATACCACCGTGGTAGTAAAGTCAGTCTTCATTGAGCTTTAGTAAGTGTAAAGTTTGTGTGAGCCGAGTTACACAAAGCGCGTCACAAACCTCGAATAATTCTTTAGTTATCCTTATAAGTATTCATTATAAAACGTTTTTTATCAACTTAACCCCATGTCAAAGCGACTCAGGATAAAAAGCGTTCAAACTGTTCGTTTAAGGCACAACTTTTTTTCAGAAAGGTCACACTTAAGAACCTAAAAGAGTGCCAAATGGCACCCTTTTAGGTTCAAAAAACTAAATCTAAGCTTGCTTTAAAATACCCAGCATACGCCGGAGCGGTTCAGCTGCGCCCCACAACAACTGATCACCCACTGTAAAGGCATTCAAATACTCAGGCCCCATGTTCAACTTACGCAAACGACCCACCGGCACAGTTAATGTACCGGTAACCGCAGTCGGTGTCAGATCGCGTAAAGTCGCATCGCGATCGTTTGGCACAACCTTAACCCAATCATTCGCGGCAGCCAACATAGACTCAATATCCGCTAAAGGCACGTTCTTCTTAAGCTTAATGGTAAGCGCTTGGGCATGACAACGCATCGCACCAATACGCACACAAGTCCCATCAACAGGAATTGGATTACCATCGGTACCGAGAATTTTATTGGTCTCGGCTTGCGCCTTCCACTCTTCACGACTCTGACCATTTTCCAACTGTGTGTCGATAAACGGCAGCAAGCTACCCGCCAGAGGGGCACCGAAGTTGTCGATAGGAAAGTCGCCACCGCGCATAGTCGCGGCAACCTTGCGGTCAATTTCCAAAATCGCAGAAGCTGGGTCCGCTAATTCCGCGGCAACATTATCTCTAATAGAGCCCATCTGAGAAATCAGCTCACGCATATTGCGCGCACCAGCGCCAGAAGCCGCCTGATAAGTCATAGAGGTGGCCCATTCAACCAAGCCCTCATTAAACAAACCACCCAACGACATCAACATCAAACTAACGGTGCAATTGCCGCCAACAAAATTCTTAACGCCCTTGGTGATGCCGTCTTTAATAACATCCATATTGACCGGATCAAGCACAATCAATGCGTCATCATCCATACGCAAACTAGAAGCTGCGTCAATCCAGTAACCCGCCCAACCCTCGGCGCGCAGCTTGCCAAATACCGCCTTGGTGTAATCACCACCTTGACACGTCAGGACTACATCCAGTTTTTTCAACTCGGCAATATCGAGTGCATCTTTTAACGCCGGAACGTCGATACCAATATGTGGGCCTTTACCACCCACATTAGAAGTAGTAAAAAATACCGGTTCAATATCGGCAAAATCATTTTCGGCCAACATCCGCTCCATTAATACCGAGCCGACCATACCACGCCAACCTACAAAACCAACTCTCATGACTATCTCCTAGATTCTCAAAATTCTTTATACTCGTTTATGCGGACAATGCCTCTACTACAGCGTCACCCATTTGGGCTGTGGATACTTTTTCGGTGCCTACTGTATAAATATCGGCAGTGCGTAAGCCTTGATCCAAAACTTTACCAACCGCTAACTCAATCGCTTCTGCTGCCGCGTTCATATCCAATGAATGGCGCAACATCATGGCCGCCGACAATATAGTCGCCAGTGGATTGGCGATGCCTTGACCGGCAATATCAGGCGCTGAACCATGGCAAGGCTCGTACATACCGCGACCATTTTTGTCCATAGACGCCGATGGCAGCATGCCGATAGAACCGGTTAACATAGCGGCGCAGTCCGACAAAATATCACCAAACATATTGCCGGTAACCAGCACATCAAACTGCTTAGGTGCACGCACTAGCTGCATTGCAGCGTTGTCGACATACATATGACTAAGCTCAACATCTGGATACTCTGGTGCCAGGCGGTCCATCACTTCGCGCCACAGTACCGTGGCCTCAAGTACATTGGCTTTGTCGACCGAGCACAACTTTTTACTGCGCTTTTGCGCTGTAGCGAAGGCATTGCGACCAATACGTTCAATCTCACTTTCGCTGTATTTATAAGTGTTGTAGCCCTCGCGCTCGCCATTTTCCAGAGTGCGAATACCGCGCGGTTCACCAAAATAGATGCCGCCCGTTAATTCACGAACAATCAAAATATCCAAACCAGAAACCACTTCAGGCTTCAGGCTGGAGGCATCCGCCAACTGCGGGTACAAAATTGCTGGCCGCAGGTTAGAGAATAAATCCAGTTCCGAGCGCAATTTCAACAGGCCTTTTTCCGGGCGGATCGCACGGTCAAGCTGATCCCACTTAGGACCGCCAACAGAGCCCATCAAAATCGCATCGGCGCTGCGTGCCTTATCGAGATCACCATCAGAAAGCGGCACACCGTGCACATCGATAGCTGAACCGCCGAGCAAACCCTCATCAAACTTTAAACCCAAGTCAAAACTGGTATTAACAACATCTAATACTTTTTTGGCTTCAGTAACAATTTCAGGACCGATGCCGTCACCCGGCAGAATCAATACATTTTTTGACATAAAACAACTTCTCTATAAAATTTTATTTAATGACGTCAAACATCCACGGCGACAGCTGTTTGCGTTCAATTTCATAAGCGTTAATCGCGTCGACATCCTGCAAAGTTAAATCGATATCATCGAGGCCATTAAGCAAGCAATGCTTGCGAAAATCATCCACCTCAAAAGCAAAGCTCTCACCCGCTGGTGTAGTAACCTTTTGTGTCTCTAAGTCGACGAATAACTGATAACCCTCATCGGCATACATTTGCACAAATAACTGCTCAACCACCTGCTCATTCAAAACGATCGGCAAAATGCCATTTTTAAAGCAATTATTAAAAAATATCTCGGCATAACTTGGCGCAATCACACAGCGAAAGCCATAATCATCGAGCGCCCAAGGCGCATGCTCACGGCTGGAGCCACAGCCAAAATTCTCACGCGATAGCAGTACACTAGCACCTTGGTAGCGCGACTGATTAAGCGGAAATTCTTTATTTAGCGGGCGACCTTCGCAAGACTGATCTGGCAAGCCTTCGTCAAGGTAACGCAATTCATCGAACAAGTTCTTACCAAAACCCGAGCGTTTAATCGACTTCAAAAACTGCTTCGGAATAATCATATCGGTGTCGACGTTGGCACGATCCATCGGGGCCGCAACACCAGTCAACTGAGTAAAGCTTTTCATAATAATTATCCTGTATTAAACCGCCGAGTCGTCTATAAAAGTACGTACATCCACAAAATGACCGGCAACACCTGCCGCCGCTGCCATCTCAGGGCTCACCAAATGGGTGCGCCCGCCATAGCCCTGACGCCCCTCAAAATTGCGATTAGAAGTAGAAGCGCAATGTTCGCCATTACCCAGCTTGTCGGCGTTCATTGCCAAACACATCGAGCAACCCGGCTCACGCCATTCAAAACCTGCGGCTATAAATATTTTATCCAAACCTTCCGCTTCAGCTTGGGCTTTAACTTCGCCCGAACCTGGCACCACAATCGCGTCAATAACGCTGGTTGCTTTTTGACGGCCCTTGACGATACTCGCCGCTGCACGCATATCTTCAATACGTGAGTTAGTACAAGAACCTATAAAAACGCGGTCAATAGCAATGTCTTTAATTGCCTGCCCCGCTTTAAGCCCCATATAGGCCAGCGCACGTTCAATATCGTTGCGCTTTACCGCATCGCTTTCATCTCTGGGGTTAGGCACGCAAGCATCCACCGGCAACACCATCTCTGGCGATGTTCCCCAACTAACTTGAGGCTCGATGACTGAACCATTGATCTCGACCACCTCATCAAACACTGCATCAGCATCGCTAACGTAGTGTTTCCACTGCGCCACAGCCAAGTCCCACTGCTCGCCTTTAGGCGCGTAAGTACGGCCCTTAACGTAATCAAAGGTAATGTTGTCAACCGCAACCATGCCAGCGCGGGCACCCGCCTCAATGGCCATATTACACACAGTCAAGCGGCCTTCCATACTCATAGCTCGAAACACTTCACCGCCAAATTCCATCGCAAAACCGGTACCGCCAGCGGTGCCGATCTTGGCAATAATCGCCAACACAACATCTTTTGGCGTGACCCCAGCGCCGAGCTTACCGTCGACACGAATCAACATATTCTGCATTTTCTTAGCGACCAAGCACTGGGTCGCCATCACATGCTCAACTTCACTGGTGCCTATACCGTGCGCCAATGCACCCAAAGCGCCGTTAGTCGCTGTGTGCGAATCACCACAAACAACAGTCATACCCGGTAAGCAAGCCCCTGTTTCAGGACCGACAACATGCACAATACCCTGACGATTGTCATTAATCTTAAATTCAGTTACGCCGAATTCATCGCAGTTGTCATCCAGTGTCTGCACCTGAATACGCGATACAGCGTCCTCGATACCCGCTACACCGGAGGCTCGTTCAGCACTAGTAGTGGGCACATTGTGATCCGGAGTAGCGAGAATAGAATCCACTCGCCACGGTTTGCGGCCCGCTAGGCGAAGCCCTTCAAATGCCTGCGGCGAAGTCACCTCATGCACAATATGACGGTCGATATAAATAAGCGCCGAACCATCATCGCGCTGCTTTACTAAATGCGCGTCCCAGAGCTTGTCGTATAATGTTTTGCCTGCCATGAGGTACTCTCTACTATTAATATTTGCGGCTAATCTGAAACGGCTTTATATCCGTTTTTCTGTGCATGCATTTTACGACCACAGTATAAATAAAACAAATTCATCTTTCTTATGGTTTGCATTCCATTACGGAATACCTGCATAATTACTGTATGGACCACCAACATTTAAACGCCTTTGAAACCGTCGCCCGCCTAGAGTCTTTTTCAGACGCAGCAGAACAGCTTCACCTAACTCAACCCGCCATCAGCAAACGTATAGCCGCACTAGAAAACCAATTAAAGTGTAAATTATTCGATCGTATTGGCCGCCAAGTACAGCTCACCGAGGCCGGCCGACTACTGCAGCCCAAGGCACGACAGATACTCCAGGCACTGACCGATGCTAAGCGCGATATAGACGAATTACAGGGCACCGTAGGCGGCAAACTTTGCCTGGCAACCAGTCACTATGTGGGGTTACACCACCTCCCCCCCTTGCTAAAAAGCTACTGCCAAAAATACCCTGAAGTGGTACTAGAGCTAAACTTTCTGGATTCAGAAAAAGCCCATCAGGCTATTAGCTATGGCGATTACGACCTAGCAGTAGTCACCCTGTCAGAACAAGCCAAAAAAAATAGTGGCAACAGCTATTACAAAGGATTACTGGCGACCCAACTGTTACGAGAAGAACTGTGCTTTGTCGTGGCCTGCGAACACCCACTGGCAACAGCTTCCAACCTGCAACTGGTTAACCTGAGCGCCCACCCTGCTATTTTGCCCGACTACACCACCTACACTAGCGG
>CAWVSV010000019.1:0-32823 GCA_963933095.1 uncultured Cellvibrionales bacterium | reverse complement strand
GCCGTTTAGACCCGCGCAGTAAAACCCCAAACTTCAAATCAATACCGGTTCAAATTATTAAAAAATAGCTAGCCTAGAACAATACCTTAGCACTTTATCCAGCGCTCAATTAATAGAGCATTACTGCACCAGCATCGACCGTCCGCGTCGGATGCCATCGGCGCTAATGGCTCGCACCTCAACTGCACCATTGACAGTAACTGGGCCAACATAAGACTGCCATAAACCTTTTAAGACTCTATATTCAATCGCCAAACCAGGGAAAGACACGTTAGCCTTAAGTTGTCCCAACTCAATAACGGCACCTACCGTAGGTATACGATATTGAATAGCCGCAGCATCGAGCTTGGCAAATTCTTTGTGACCGAGGGTATTGGCGAACTGCTGCCAATCGGCATCGCGCGCCGACTGTAAATATTCACTGAAATAGCCGCTAGTAGCGCTGTAGGTAGCCCCTTCAAACTTGTAACGCAGCTCCCATTCAGGTTTATGCCAAGCGCGTTCGGCCAGCGCTAACAGGCGCGGGAAAACGGCATATTCCACCGCTTCATCGGAACGAATAGTTTCACTCCAGATTTGACCCGATATGCCCGCCCATTCGACACCTTTATGCAGTGGCACTTTGTCGGTGATGATAAAGTTGTTCTCCTGTGTATCTTTGTATACCTCGGCCATAGCGGCAAGATTGCCCGGCATAAAATTAAATAATTTTTGCGTGTTTAAATGCCTTGTGGCCCAGTAGTACCCGCCCTCTTTGGGTGTGGCCTCGTAGGGGAAGTCAAAATACAGTGCATCGGGTGTCGACAACACTACATCCCAGCCGCGATTGGCCTGCTTATTAGCTTCGGTAACACCGGCCCAAGGCAACACATCCCAAATATTTGACTGCACTTTTTTTGGCATTTGTTCAGGGCCGGTGTGACTTAAACCATCACTCCAGCCCGCCACGGTAATATCTTTTTCTAACAAGAGATTAGACACCCGCTGAATAAAGTAAGCACCAAGATCTTGCTCATTTTTTACCCCAAATTTATTGTTGGCAAAAAAAGCCTGACATAGCGGCGAGTCCTTCCAAGCACCGGCTGTTTCATCGGCGCCAATGTGATAAACCGTTAACGGCTGCCCGCCCTCTTCATGCATCAATTTAATCTCATCGATCACCTTGGCCAAAAATACATAGGGCGATTCCATGCAGGCATTAATGGTGTTATCGGAATAATACTGAATGCTTTGGTACTCGGTTTTATCATTCAGGTCAGAGAGTAAATACTGCTCTGCCGCCACTTTGTCGCCCGCCGCCATAAAGGTGCGATAACGGGCTTCCATCGATTTAATCACCGCGCGCGAATGCCCAGGCATATCAAACGACGGTATCAACTGAATGTGTCTAGCGGCTGCGGCCGCTACTAACTCTATATAATCAGTGCGGCTATAGAAGCCGTCGAGCGGGCCAGCTCCCGAAACATCTGCGCCCAACTGCATCAGCAGACAAGTGTTCTCTTCGGGGTCATGGCAACGCTTTGAGCCAACCTCAGTCAGCTCTGGCAGACCTGGAATCTGCAAGCGCCAGCCTTCATCCTCACCTAAATGCAGATGTAATTTATTAAGCTTGTAGGCCGCCATTTGATCCATTAAATCGAGTAAAAACTGCTTGCTGTGAAAATTGCGCCCCACATCCACATGCATGCCGCGGTAGTCATAGCGTGGCTGGTCCACGATCGCGACTTCAGGAATGCTAGCGCTGCCAATCGACACCAAGCCTGCCACCGATTGCAGCCCATAAAAAGCCCCACTGTGGTCGGCTGCCATAATAGTAATTTTATCGGCGCTGATATCAAGTTGGTAAGCGCCATTACTGTTAGTGCCGTGTTGGTAATCAGTATCTACGGTCACTGCCACAACAATCCCCGAGGCCGACTCATTGATGCCCAACAATTTCAGTCGATCGAGAGCGACTTGCAGTGCGCTGCGATCAAGCCCGTAAAGCTTTACCGCAATACCGTTTAATAGTTTGATATCAGCACCGCTGTCGAGCATTTTTAGCGGTGTTGGAATTAAACGGCGAGCGCCCTGCGATGGCTCATTCAGAACCCCATTAGCCAGATTGCGCTGATACAGAAAACGACTGTTGGCCAGTGGAGTTTTATCATTGACCGAGCTATGGAATTGATCGGCACTGATATCCACCGCATAGGGCCGCAGCTCTAAACCTGTCTCTGGATCAATAACCAGTCGTGTGGATTCAATGACCCGAGCCTCACTGTTAACATTCTCGCCCTCAGCGACTATATAGTAGTTGGGCATTATCTTGGCTTCGGTCAAATTGAGACCGCGGACAATAAAATTCAGTGTTTTTGTTTCGCCGGCGCTAAAGCCCACGAACGCAACATCAGGCGTAATACGGTGCAGGTCACCATTGATGTGTTCAATTACAAATTCGCCTGGCGCTTGAACCAGCAAAGGATCAGTCTGGCTAAAGTAAATCGCCCAGTTTTTATTCAGTGAGTCGGCAGGCACTGCTTGCGGCGCTGTCAGAGAAAGCGCGACCTCAAAACAATTAACCCCTGCACTCTCAATAACACTCTCAACTGCATTCTCCTCAGTAAGATGGGGCAGCACACAGCTGCCAGCGCCGCGATTGGCCAGTACCTGATATTTAACCTCAAGCTGCTGAGCAAGTGCATCGATCACCGTTTGAGGGCTAGTGAGAGGAATACTATTATTACAAGCGCTTAACAGTATCGATATCAACACCAATAAAAAAGGCTTCAAAAATCTGAGCTGAAACATGCAATTTCCTGATGATAAATCGAATAGTCTGTGGCAAACATTAAAAAAGGCTCAACCTTAATGGATGAACCTCTATAGATGAACCTTTTTTCATATCGATATTTATTTCAACTGCGGTTAAATAGCCGAGTAGATAATCCCTACCCAGACGTCGGGCTTAAGAAAACCACCGCCCCACTGGGCATCAAAGCTAGCCGAGGGTTTAGCCGCTATAACTTGTTCAACAGTTTTACCACTAGTTTTCAATTTCAGCACACGAGCATAAACGCTTTGCAACATATCGCGGTATTGCATCAATTCGGCTTTGTTACTAAGCGCACCATGACCAGGGATAACACGCGTCTTATCGTCGATATCATTCAATAGTGCAGTCACCCCTTCGATCATGCCGAGCATCGAGCCGCCACTAGAGGCATCGATAAACGGGTAGATATTATTGAAATACAAATCACCGGTGTGCAGTACATTGTCATTTTTAAAGAACACTACCGCGTCGCCGTCGGTGTGAGCCGAGTTGGAAGGGTGTGTGACATCAATGGTTTCACCGTTCCAGTGAAAGCTAACACTGTCGGCAAAGGTTACCACCGGTAGCGCCGGCTTAGCGGCGGGAGCAATCTTAGCGTTAAAAGCGTCTATGGTGCCGCCCGTTAAAAGGCGCTGGCGTACATTGTCGTGGGCGACAATAATGGTGCCCGCTTCACCCAACATTTGGTTGCCGCCGGTGTGGTCGAAATGCCAGTGGGTATTAATCAAAAACTTTACCGGTTCAGCACTGATCGCTTTCACTGCAGCACGGGTTTTATCGCTCATATCGGAGTAGTCGTCGTCGATCAGCAGCAGGCCATCGGCACCGGTTGAGAGGGCCAAATTACCGCCCTTGCCGGTCAACATATAAAGATTGTCCGACAACTGCTGCTGTTTGAACTCAGGAAGTTCAGAGTGATCGTGGGCCAGTGTGGGCTGACTAACAAACAGTGCTGCAGCGATTAAAGAGTGAATCAATTTCATCGGTGACTTCCTTATAAAATTTAAAAATGACGATTAAACAAAAACGCCGCAGCGCCATAGTAACTAGGCGCGTAACTGCCAGTTATCGGGTGTAATTTGCAGCGACACATCCCCAGCATTTAAATAACAAATACCCTCGGTAATAGTGACATCTAAACTCAGAGTCCGCTGCCAGCACTTGGCCAACTGCTCAATACTGTCCCAGTCGAGGTAATGCACCTGTACTTTTGGCAATGCCGCGATTGGGTCTTTATTGAGATTCCACCAGCTTTCAACACCGCGACCAAACGCGTAAACAGTCACTTGTTCAGAGCGGCCTGAGGCTTTCTTTAGCCGCTCTGGATCGGGCTGACCGACATCTATCCAATTCTCGATACGAGCGTCCAAACTGACCTGCCACAGGGCAGGCTCATCGCTTGAAGACAAACCTTTGGAAAAAGAGAGATGTTCATGGGCACTATAACAAAACGCTAGTAGGCGAGCGCTCATACGCTCCAGGTTTTCCGACGGGTGCAGAGCCAGTGTCAGCGAATAGCTGTCAAATAAATTGCGGTCAATATCTGACAGGTTCAATTCAACTTTATAAATAGTGGGCTTTAGGGCCATGTTCTTCCTTAACTGAATGTATTGATTTTAACGTTTATTACTACGCGGCTTAGCGCGACCTTTTGGTGTAGCCTTTGCCTTATTTTGAACACCATTTTTTTGCTGATGGCCCGAACGCTCCTGCTTAATTTCAGTAGTTGGCCGGCGTTTATCGCCACGTGCCACCTGACCGCGCTTAGCCCGATGTTTGCTCGGCGTACTCTCTTCTTGCCCCTCGGCCGGAACCAAACACTTATCGCCACTACCGATTAAGTCTTTGCGGCCCATTTTCTGCAGTGCCTGACGCAACTGCGGCCAACCGCCAGAATCGTGATAACGCAGAAACGCTTTTTGTAGACGACGTTCATCTAGCTTGCGGGCACTAAATACTCGCTTGCTTTTATAGGTCATCTTTTTCAATGGGTTGCGACCAGAGTGGTACATGGCGGTGGCCAAAGACATAGGTGATGGGTAAAAAGTTTGCACCTGATCAACTTTAAAGTCGTTCTTCTTCAACCACAGCGCCAGATTCATCATGTCTTTTTCATCGCAGCCGGGATGGGCGGCAATAAAGTAGGGGATCAAATACTGCTTCTTTCCAGCGGCGCGAGAGAATTTCTCGAACATTTTTTGAAATTCGTCATAACTGCCCATCTCCGGTTTCATCATCATCGACAGCGTATCGCTCTCGGTGTGTTCGGGCGCAATTTTTAAATAACCACCGACATGATGGGTAACCAATTCTTTAACGTATTCTGGGTCGCGTACAGCAAGATCATAGCGCAGGCCAGAGGCGATCATTACCTTGTGAATACCCTCCAGCGCACGCGACTTGCGATACAGTTCGGTGGTCTGCTTGTGACTAGTTTTAAGGTTTTTACAAATAGTTGGGTAGACACAAGACAAACGGCGACACGCTGCCAAAGTCTTTTTATCGACACAAGTCAGGTGATACATATTAGCCGTAGGGCCGCCAAGGTCAGAAATAGTCCCAGTAAAGCCCGGTACTTTATCGCGAATATCTTCCAGTTCCCGCAGCACCGACTCTTGCGAGCGACTCTGAATAATACGTCCTTCATGCTCGGTAATAGAACAAAAAGTACAACCACCAAAACAGCCGCGCATAATATTGACCGAAGTCTTAATCATGTCGTAAGCGGGAATTTTCGCTTTGCCATAACTCGGGTGCGGGCGGCGCTGATAAAATAAATCGAAGACACCGTCTATCTCATGTGTTTCCAGTGGTATCGGCGGCTGATTAATCCACACTTCACGCTTGCCGTGGCGCTGCACCAGCACTCGTGCATTATAAGGGTTGGCTTCTTGATGCAGTACACGCGAGGTGTGCGCATAAAGCACTGGGTCGTTGCGCACCTTGTCGAACGAGGGCACGCGAATGTAAGTTTTATCGGGGTTAGCCTTTTCTTTGCGCGCCAGCGGCATAGGCACGATTTTAATCGGCTGCGGCAGATTGGGATCGAGAACTGGGTCGACCACCACAGGCCCCGCATCGGGATTATTCTCCGGCTTAGATGCACAGGTATCGGGATCGCCGGTGTGATAGTCGTAAGGGTTGCTGAGTTTATCGATATTGCCCGGCCAGTCGATACGGCTGGAGTCAATTTCCATCCAGCCCGCAGGCAACTCTTTGCGCACCACCACAGTGCCGCGAATATTAACCAAATTCTCTAGCGGCACGCCCTCAGATAAGCGATGCGCTAACTCGGCAATAGCGCGTTCGGCGTTGCCATACAGCAAGATATCAGCGGTGGCGTCAATCAGCACCGAGCGTTTCACTTCGCTGCTCCAGTGATCGTATTGGGCGATGCGGCGCAAACTGGCCTCGATACCACCAATAACTACCGGTACATCTTTATAAGCTTCTTTGCAGCGCTGCGAATAAACAGTCACAGCGCGGTCGGGGCGATTGCCGCCCTCACCGCCGGCCGTGTAGGCGTCGTCGTGACGCATACGCAAGTCCGCCGTGTAGCGGTTAATCATCGAATCCATGTTGCCGGAGGTAACGCCAAAAAATAGATTCGGCTTACCCAATGTCTCAAAGGCATCTTTACTGCGCCAATCGGGCTGAGAAATAATACCGACACGAAAGCCTTGGGATTCTAAAAAGCGCCCCATCACCGCCATACCGAAACTGGGGTGGTCAACATACGCGTCGCCGGTAACCAGGATAACGTCACAGGAATCCCAGCCCAGCTTATCCATCTCGGCAAGAGACATCGGCAGGTAAGGCGCCGTGCCGTAGCATTCCGCCCAGTATTTAGGGTAATTAAACAGATTTCGAGCTTTTTGTACCATGGAACAGACCGAGGCAGGTGAGAAACACTCAAGTTAAACCTGAGCCAAATAGCCGTCCATTGTCGCAGAAATCCCCAACAAGGGGTAGACGATGGGTGTTTTTTGTACAGAAAAGACACTCATTAATACTTAGATGCGCATCTAAGGGCTCGCAACGTAGTTCACAAAGGCATGGTCGGAGCCTAGCGACAGATAATTAATACCGTTTAACTTTTGGAAACTATTTTTAAACGCAATAGGCCTGCCACTGAGAGTAGGAGTCAATTTTTATTGCGCGAATAAAAAGCCATCGAAATAGGCTCGATCGACGGTAAAGCAACATTGTGCAAAAATATCAATATCGTAGCTAAACCTCTCCTCACACCGCAATGTTTAATGAGTTTTGCCAACTATCACCACGCCAGTGCATTAAATCTGTGCAGCCTCGTCAAAGTGTTAAAGCATGGCAATAAACCCAGCACCAAAGCTATGGGAAGTCATATTCACATTGAAAACCTCTAAATACTAAATATTACGTGGCAACATAAGCTTTATTACAGAACCATATTTACTGGCTTGGAGGGCATAACAGTGCTTCAAAACGGATTTCTGTAGCTATATTTGTTACAGTGCGCGGCATTACGTTTGTGATCATTTAAGCCACCATTATTAAAGAGCCTCCTGTGACTGAAACCACTGAGATCGACACCAGCTTTGAGCAGTTTTCTCTGCATCCTCGTCTAACCAAGGGTGTTGAACGCCTCAACTATAAAAAGCCGACCCCGGTACAGCAACAGGCTATAGGTCCCGCTATAGCAGGCACTGATTTATTGGTATGCGCAGAAACCGGCAGCGGTAAGACCGCCGCGTTCTTGCTGCCTATTATTCAGAAATTGCTATTGGACGAGGCCCCCAATTCAAGTACACGCGCCCTCATTATGGCGCCAACGCGTGAACTGGCTCGCCAGATTGTAAAAAATGCCAAGATGTTGACTCAATACAGCCACCTCGAAATTGGCCAAATTACCGGTGGCGACCAACTCAAATATCAAAAAGCCCTATTGCGCAAGAATCCTGAAATTGTGGTTTCTACCCCCGGTCGCCTGCTGGAGCTAATCCAACACAATGCCGCAGACCTTTCTGACCTTGAAGTGCTGGTACTGGACGAAGCCGATCGCATGCTAGATATGGGTTTAAGTGAAGACGTACTGAAAATTGCTGAGGCCTGTAAAAAAGATCGTCAGACCATGCTCTTTTCCGCCACCTTAAATCCACGCGGTATGGCCTCGGTTATCGATAAAGTGCTGCGCGATCCGCAGACACTAGAAGTAAACAGCGTGCGCGAACAGCAGCAGCATATTGTACAACAGCGCGTATTGGTCGATGATTCCGAGCACAAGTCAAAATGCCTAGCCGCAATTCTCGACAAAGAGACTTTTCACAAGGCGTTGGTTTTTGCCAATACCCGCTCACAGGTACAAAAGCTTTACGGCTACCTGCACTACAAAGGCATTAACACCGGGGTACTGCATGGTGATATGGGCCAGGATGAGCGCAACCATGTAATGTACCGCTACCGTCGCGACCAAATTCAAGTGTTGGTAGCCACCGATGTGGCCGCACGCGGCCTAGATGTTGACGGCGTAGAGTTGGTGATTAACTTCGACTTGGCCCGCAACCCAGAAGACTACATTCACCGTATCGGCCGTACCGGCCGCGCTGGCAAAGGCGGTCGTGCGATCTCCTTTGTCACACCCTACGACTGGAATTTGATGATTCGTATCGAGAATTTTATCAATACCAAGTTCGAAGCGATTAATGTGTCCGGGCTGCAGGCGCGTTTTAAAGGTCCGAAAAAGATAAAATCATCAGGTAAAGTCGCAGGCACTAAAAAGAAGAAACTCGACAAGAAAGAAGCCAAAGGCAAGAACCGCCTGCGCGATAAAAAGAATATTGGCAAACCCAAGGTAAAAATCAATTTAGGGGATGGCATGGCGCCGGCACCGATTAAAAAGACCTAACCGATACAAAAAAGCCGAGCAAATGCTCGGCTTTTTTGTGCAAGCTAATTATCGTTTAAGCTTAATCGCGCGTATAAACTTTGAAGTTCTCAACGTAATCGTCAAGATTCACCGTCAGCATTTTTTCAAATTGCTCACGTAGAATCATTTCTGAACTCTCGCGATCCGCTTTAAAATCATTGCGATCTTCGCAGCTTGAGGCTACCAAATAGGTATTAAAGCGCGCCGCGGCGTATAGTAGCGCCTCAGCAACACGGCCTACGTCAGCACCGTCACTTAACTCATTCGCTTTCTCCAGAAAGCTGTCGGTCATATCCCAAAACTGCTGTTCGTCACTCATACTATAAACCCTCAACGGTTACGGCTGGCAACGGTTTGATATCCAGTGCCTGTTTTTCTTTCGGCGCAATCACCTCGGCAGTGCCGGTGGCCACTAATATGCCATCTTGGTTGTGCGCTTCACACTTTAAAGTAACCAGCGCCACGCGCGCGCGAATGGACTCTACAGTGAGTGTTACGGTAATAGTATCACCCAGTTTAACGGGTTTCTTAAACTGTAAACTCTGCCCGCGGTAAACACTGCCGGGACCAGGCAGCGTGGTGGCAATAGCCGCCGAGACTAAAGCTCCGGTCCACATACCATGTCCGATCGGCTCGCCAAAAGGTGTGGTGGCCGCATATTCAGCATCCAAATGAACCGGGTTAACATCGCCAGAGGTAGCTGCAAACAACACCACATCACGCTGAGTAAGTTGCTTGGAGTACTGACGTGACAAACCTTCACTTAATTCATCGATGGGCATATTTTTTAGACGGTTTAGAGTCATACTGGCGCTCTCTCAATATATATTTAATAACTGTCAAAAATGTGTGCGATTGTACCCTGTAAACCCGCCTAGAGTTGTGCTTAAATAATATCGATGTTCACAAGGCATCATCGTCAATACCCACTCTTACGGAGCAGACAAACCCATGTCATCCCAGGAAAAACTTTTTGTCGTTGTCGACCCTACTGACGACCAGCATATCGCTTTAGAGCGCGCAATTTTAACCGCCAGTATTCGTGAGCCACGACCACAGGTGCACGTGTTTGTGGCCGTCGATCCAGAAGCCATTGATACCCGCGCTGTAAATTCTGCGGTCTTTCGCGATGAGCATTGGTTTAAAGAACACATTCGTACACCACTGATAAACGCTGAACTCAACTACCAGCTAGAGGTGTCTTGGTCGAGCGAATGGCAAAAGTCTATTATGCAAAGCGCCAAGCGCTGGGGCGCCGATGCTATTTACCTGACTGCTAATGATAATAACAAAACGGACTTCCGCCGTTTTTTCTTTACCGATTCTAAGTGGGAGCTACTTAAAAACGCCGACTGCCCAGTAGTACTGATTCGCCCCGGTGCCAAAAAGCAGCGCAAGGTGATTCTGGCTGCGGTTAACTTTCAGGCTCAGCGCGATGAACAGCAAGCGCTTAACCAAAAAATTCTCACCGCAGCCAAAGGCTTTGCCGAGGGTTATGGGGCCGAATTACACATTGCCAACGGTTATATGGACTCATTGCACTACCCTGACCGCGGCAAACTAATGAATGAAACTGGCGTGGCGCAAGAAAACATCCATGTTGAACCCGGCTATACCGATGAAGTAGTTGCCGCCACGGCAAAAAAAATCGACGCCGATTTAGTCGTTATGGGTACCCTTGGCCAAAACGGCATGCTCGGTATTAGCACTCGCCGCGGTAATACCGCCGAGCGATTAATAGATGCCTTAGACGATGATGTGATGGTGATTAACTACGAATAAATCTTTGTTTAACGCGGATCTTTGGCGCAATAGCGGCGTCAGATGCGTACTCGGTTGGTCATGTACTGTATGTACACTCCCGCCCTGCGTGCGCCTCTTCCTTGCTCTTGCGCCAAATCTCTCGCTTTAAATCAAAGATTAATCACAACCAAAACAAAAAAGGGCTTGATCTCATGATCAAGCCCTTTTTTTTACCTATTTTATGCAGCTCAGTTTACGAAAGAATAAAAATAGTGAATTTTGCACGCGAGGAAGGGAGTGTGGGTTAAGTACATGACCTGTTATATTCGAAAAAAAGGGCCCGCATCAAATGATACGAGCCCTTTTCGAGTTCTTTTATTTTCGCCTATTAAAGGTCGTTAATTAACTTTAAGGGTGCCTAGTCCATCAGTATTTGCGCCAGTAGCCCCACTTGCCTCAAAATTGCCATTAACCACCAAATCGCCAGTTACCTCACAATCGTCAACTTGCACAAGTCCGCCTGTTACCCTAATTTTATCAGTTACCTCACAATCGGCATCGTCATTTTCCTGAATTTCATCCGTTAGCGTGATATCACCCGTTAGCGTAGTAGAGGGATAAAACGATATAGAAGTCTTATTAATAATCTTATCTCTAACCCAGACGCCGGCAGGCTTTAAATTGCTTTCTACCCAAGGACCGTCACTGCTGCACACCCCCTCCTGCCAAACAGAGCCACTGCGAAAATCATCCGCGTAATTCCAGTTAGTCCAACTGATGTTATGTTCAGCCATTAAGTCTACATAGGCTTGGGCACTGACAAAATCATTGTCACCATCACCGCTGTAGGTTTGAGTGCCCCATTCAGTGACAAAAATGGGTAGGCGAGCGATAGCCCACTCTAGCCGATCTCGGTATGCCTGACCGTGTGATGCAGCATAGAAATGAAAGCTGTACATAATGTTATCCAGAGTGACTGGATTATCGACGATATCCTGTGCACTGTTCCCATCAGAAAGTCCCAGCGAGGACCAACCGGGGGTACCTACTATGACTACCGCATCTGGGTCATGCTGACGGATCTCTGGAATAATCTGCATCGCGTAACTCTGAATGCTAGCCCAGTTAACGCCATTGGGCTCATTGGCTACATCGTAAAGAATATTAATGTGATCGGCATAAGCCGGCACCAGATCATTAAAGAACTTGATGGCGTTATCCAGGTTTGCATTGGGATCACCGGGAGACAACTGATGCCAATCAACCAACACATAAAGACCACGTTCGGTCGCTTCATCAATGATACGACTCACCTGCTGGGTATACCCAACTGGATCAGTTTCGTAACCACCCTCTTGAATATACAAAGCGATACGTATGATATCGGCCTGCCAGTCATCGGCCAACGCGGTCAGAGATTTATCGGTGACGCAATTATCCCATCCATACCACTGCAGCCCATGCGTGCTCATACCGCGTAACTGTACTTCTTGGTTATTTTCATCGCACAGAACACTGCCGCACACATGCAGCTGGCCATGCTGTTCGACTGGAGTCAGCCCAGCACCCGATGAACTACCAGAAGACGAACTACTGGAAGAAGAGCTACTTGACGACGAGCTGCTAGAACTTGAAGAAGAGCTGCTAGAACTTGAGGAACTAGATGATGAACTGCCACCAGTACTAGAACCCGAACTACAGTCTCTTTGAATTTTTATGCAATCACCTAATAGCTTCCAGTCCTCGCCATCACTAGGTTTCGTTTGAGTCCAGAAATTGGCTTCATAATATTTGTCGTCAAGTTGCATTATATCGCCGCTATTGGCGTAAGAAGGCGTACCAGTCTGATCTTCTTGAGTCCAGTTAGGGTATTCGTTTATGTTCACATTGGCGCAGTAGTTAACGATAGACTTAATAATACACGATGAGCCGCCGGAAGATGAACTGCTAGAACTGGAAGATGAACCGTTACTCCAGTTCGATGGATTAATCGACTGCACACTCTGCTGATTGCCCATGGCATTACTAATCGCAAGATTCAGATCACCACTAGCGGCTTTGTGCCAGAGTATATCGGTATGACCATCGCCGTTATAATCGGCCAGTTTATGAGTCCAAGCAGAGAATTTATCGGGCAAGTTCTCAACACGAACTTGTGCGCCTGAAACAACGGCGACAGCGCCAAAAACTTCATTTGTGTCACCAATAATATCATCGCCACTGATGGCAACTTTCACGGTGCCAGTCGAAGATCTGCGCCACAAAATGTCGTGACTACCATCGCCATTAAAATCGGCTAGGTCTGCAGTCCAAGCATTAAACTTAGAAAAATGAGACGTAGAATACGCCTGTTTGCCGTCAGCACCGGTAATGCCGACTTTTACAGTGCCATCGTCGCCTTTGCGCCAGAAAATATCATCGCGTCCGTCGCCATTAAAGTCAGCAACTTGAACGTCCCAAGCGGTAAAACGCTTGAATGGCACGGCATTTACCACATTGGTTTGTTGGCCATTAGCATCGGTGAAAACAATCTTTGTTGATCCGTCAGTTCCGCGACGCCACAACATATCGTCGCCACCGTCACCATTAAAGTCACCAATAGATATTTCCCATGCCGCACCCTTGTCGAAAAAAGACTCTGTACGGCTCTGACCACCATTGGCATCGCTGATACCTACAACTACGGTACCTTCGGACGGTTTGCGCCATAAAATATCATCGCGACCATCGGCATTAAAATCACCTATATAGGTCCCCCACGCACTACCTTTTGACGCCAAATTTATAACGGCGCCCTGATTACCGCTGGCATCGCTGGACGCTACTTTTACCGCGCCAGAAACCTGGTTGCGCCAAAGAATATCAGCAGCGCCGTCGCCATTGAAATCGCCCATCTGGGCAGTCCAATCACTCGACTTGTTCATTAGTTGCTCGGCACCCGAAATAATACCGTCGCTTGTTCCCATGGCAATTTTAACGCTGGCGTCGGTAGAATTGCGCCAGAGGATATCGGCGATGCCATCGCCGTTAAAATCGTTATCGATCGCAGCCATAGTATTGGCAGAGGCAATCATCGCTCCTAGCAACAGCGCCGATTGAGTGATTTTGTTCATAAAAATTTCCATTTTATTATTAGAGTTAAACATTTTTATAGTCGAATATTAAAATCTGGCCTTGAATAGTAATATGTCATTAAAAACCTACTCTATGCCCAACTTCTATAGCTAGCAGCTATTGAATCTAGAACTTGTATAGATGTTCACCAAATAGATAACAATAATCATAACTGATTTTTAAAACTTCTACCGCTACACTTTATGCGATTGCATTAAAGTCGATCGATAAAATAATTTTCTGATATATTTCAATAAGTTAACACAACTTAAAACTAGTAATAAAGTTAAAAATGACAACAGCGATCTTGTTTGCTTTAACTAATTCAAGCGTGCCCAGATGTCTATCTGGCCTCACTCTTAGTCAGTCAAAACACCCATAGAGTCATTTGCCTGCGTAACCAAGGCCAAAAGTCGGCAGGTGATGTTGCCAGAGCACCTCTAATAAGTATCAGGCTAGCCAAATAGCGACGCTGGAAACCGATTATCTTCGAACCATCTCACCTTTAAACAATACAGAGCTGCTCAACTTAGACATAATGGCGATTTGATAATAACTTAAAGCACTGATAGAAAAGTAAACCCAGTAATAGCTTGGTCTGCAGATGACCTAAAAAGATAAGTTAGTTATATAAAAATAACCGCCTGCGACGCTTTCACGTTTAAAACCTCGCAATGATTTACTACTCGCTATAAAAACTCAAAGCGATCATTTTTAAATACCACAATTGACTACTCGGGTTCAGTGGCTAGCCATGAGTATTTTCTTTAGTCTCCATATTTTGGCTGTTAAGCACTATAATCGTGCAATATATTTAACCGTTATGATTCAATATCAAGCCACTATGCTAAAAATAAACCTGAAAGAATTATCGAACAGCACCACAATGAGCACCTGGCTGAAAGCACAGGAGATTGTCGCCGCTGAGTCTGTTGAGCTACAAGATGTCAATGAAGATAAAGCCAGTGGTTTAATTTCTGGTTCTGGCTCAGAGCGATACCATACTGAAATAACCTGTGCGTCTGACAAGTTATTAAAAATGCGCTGTGATTGCCGCGCCTTTGAATTTCATAAAACCTGCAAACATGGCTATGCTCTGGCTATTGCAGCCAGCGGTGATACCTCAATTATCTCAGAAGATGTATTAAAGACCGTTGCCGCTAAACGCCAGCGCGCCCACAAGCGCCATAGTAAAGATCAGGCTGAGCAAAGCCTTTTAATCGGGCACCTGCAAACTCAAGAGAAAACCACTTTAGAAGCCAGCCTGCTAAAGCTGATTAATGCCGATAAAGTACTGAAAAAAACATGGCTACTTAAAGCCGAGTTTGCCGCCCAGTCCGGCGATCCCAAGGTTTTAAAAAAGCGCATTACACAAGTGCTACCACTAAAACATCTGTTTGAGTGGCAGCAGGTAGCTATTTATTTTGATAACGCCGACACAGAAATGGTTGAAATACTGTCTGCTGCGCAAAATTTAGACACTGAAAACCGATTTGAAATAATCATGACGGTTTATAAACGACTAGCTAAAGTCTTTGAACGCGTCGATGATTCAGGCGGTTTTCGCTTTGAGTTAATCGCCAAGCTAGACGAGCATCTAGAGCAGGCCTTCACAGCACTGGATTGGTCCAATAAGAAAAAGGCACTGTGGCTGAAAAAATACAGCCACCCGCCTTTTGATGTCTTTGCGGATGTGATGAGCTTTCAGTGCTACCAAGACTTTGTATAACACCAGGCAAAGCATTGAGTTTATTAAGTTAGCATTAAATGCCTATTGTTAAGCTAATAACAGACTGTGTGTGCCGTATTAACTTAGCTGGCTTTTTTCGCAAACTTGGCAGTGACCATTATCTCGCCAGCGCCGTCCACTTTGCAATCCAATTGATGATCTTTACCGTCATTAATGCGCCTGATCACGGCTTTAGTGCCGATCTTGAGTACCTGTGAGCTACCTTTGATTTTAAGGTCTTTAATCATGGTGACCTTGTCGCCCTTTCTTAACAGACTGCCATTTGAGTCTTTGACCTGAATAAGTTCTTCTTCTGCCAGTTCAGTGAGGCTCCACTCATGAGCGCACTCTGGGCAGATTAATAGTTCACGATCTTGATAAACATATACAGACTGACAGTTTGGGCAAGCAGGAAAAAGACGCATAATACTTAGAGATTTCATTAAGTGGGTATTACTAAATGGTGGCTAGCAACCCAACATTGGCGAGTAGATGTGACGTATGAGTGAGCAAGCAACAAAAACATGTTGAGCCTTGGTCGTAAAGAATAAACGGGCTAGATTGTTAGATTTGCGACCACAACGAGTACTCGTTATCAACACCACTGGGTGGCAAAATTAATAAACATAATTCAGTTGTCATTAAGCAGTTTAAAGTTAAGCAAAGTTAACAAAAGTTAGCAACCCAAGCACATCAATGATTTGCTGGGATCAAATATGTATGATTTACGTCAACGAATATTTAGCCGTAAGAAACGTCTTACACACTCTGTATTAAATATATTTATTGCCCACGTATAAAAATATAATATTTTTAAGCGCAGGATATAAAATCCTCCATTGCAAAATTAGAAATATGTAATTTCTCATATTTATATTAACTAAAATACATATAAAATGGTTAAGTAAAAAATTAACGCAGACACGTAAAAAATGATTAACTTAAATGTTATAAGTTAATCATTAATAGTATCTATTTGGCTTTTGCTAAATAAGTACCTAAACGTTCTTTATTCATACTAATTTTAGCGATAAATGGCTCAGCTTTAACCTGAATATCGGCCAAATTACTTGCATCACCGGCCACAATTACGCCTACCATGCCTAGCATAGTATGAGGTAAACATTGGTACACATAGACTCCATCTTTGTCGATGATAATCGAGACTTTCTTACCGAAGTCACCTTTCCAGGGGGTGGCACCAGCAGGGATAAGCTCGGCCACTGATTGAGAGTTGTGTCCCACATCAGTAGGTTCAAAATGCACTGTATCGCCAACAGCTACCTTCAAAAAACCAGGTTCAAAAACCATCATACCTTCAGTACCAGTGTTTTTCATCTGAACGGTATGTTCCGCAGCGATAGCGAATACCGACAAGGTTGACAGTACTATTGCTACACAGAGTTTACGTATCATTGCTTTTCTCCTAGGATGTTAAGCCTCAGCTTAACAATAATGATTACAATCTTTACTGAAAAAAATGGTTCAGTATTAAAATATACGCAGCACATGACTGTTTAGACCATCACTCAATAATAAATAGCCTATAGAAAAGCGTAATAGAGATTTTTGTCGGTAAATTCGCCGTCTAACTGGGGGGTAAGACAAAGAATTTTTTAGTAATTAGCGCCGTTTATCTAACAATACGCTCAATCTTTAATAAACGGAGTAAGTATGTAGCTGAAATAAATTTAATAAAAACGAGTATCGTTATTGTTAAGTAATCAATACCCCCAACATTATTTCCAACACATAGGATTATTTAGCATGGTCAAAGACAACTCAGCATTTATTAACGGCATTAACTACTCAGTAAGATTGAGCCTTGCAATAGTGGTCAGTATTGGCATAGCTGCTTGCTCTGCCGGTCAAACTGAAGAAGCAACGCATGCCAGTAAAGCCAAAGTCCCTACCGTTGTAGCGCAAACGTTTGCTTGGCCCTTTATCAATGCCGATGATTTACCTGTACGCGGAGGTTCAACGCAAGGTGCTAATGTTACCCTAGACACACAATCCTCTGAGTATTGGCAGGCTCTGCATAAAAGTCAACTGACGGGCAAACAACGCGATCGCTTAGCCATATTAGCTCTGCAAGGCACTTTTAGAACTAGCTTTCAATTTACTGAGGTTGCAGGCTTTTATGAAAATTACACACCTAGCAGACCTTATTTTTCATGGGGTACTGAATATGTGCATGTCTTGGATGACCGCGAAGATTTGATAAGTTTACAGCATACCTTAGTAATGTTTTTTACCACTCCCGAGGGTCAAGTTAGCGATCCTATGGTGATGAAACACTGGCGCCAAGACTGGCAATATCAGCACAAGCTTCAGTTTAGTTATCATGGAAAAAACCAATGGCGAAAACAAGCAAACCCTAAAGCTCAGAAAACGGGGCAATGGACCCAATCAGTCTATCAAGTTGATGACTCACCACGTTATCAAGCGATTGGCCACTGGCAACATCAACCTCAGTTTTCTAGCTGGCATTCAGCCACATTTACCCGGCCTCTTCCGCGGCGTGAATACAGCGTACGCAACGATTACGACATTATGCAGGGTCAACACAGTATTACACTGACGCCTACTGGTTGGATTCACCAACAAAACAATCAAAAAATACAAAACATATCGCAACACGTTATTGCCCAAGAAATTGGCTTAAACCGCTATCAGCGTATTATCGATCAACCTTTAGAAGCAGCAGCCCAGAAGTATTGGCAAGACACCGGAGCTTATTGGCAAGCCGTGCGTAAAGCTTGGCAAGGAATTTTAAGCACACAGGACACAGTGCACCTAAAGCGTAAAGTTGATGGCCGTTTCTTATTTGAAAAGCACTTCTCTGATGCCGATGTATTCGCCCAAACGCCCAATATGAATCCAGACACCCTTAATACTATAGTGACTGCTACAATTGCCCCCTATGTAAGCGGGGCGAGCACAGTCCCAACTCTACAAAAGGCTAAGCATCAAACATCGCAGCGTAAGTCACAGTACTAAGCAGCATTGTTAGATCTTGCTGTAACGCAACCTTTAGCAGCAAGAATTAACCAGTATTTAAAATGAAAAAAGATATAAAACAGTATTTTTTTATGACGTCTGATCTAAGAACGGATATGTTTGCCTTAATTCAAACCGAGTGCATAGCGCAAACCTAACTGTTAACCTAAAATCACGGCTATTATACCGGCCGAAATAAACCCTATAATATTCAACATAAGCCAAATAAAGATTACCCCATGACCCTATATTACTCTGCAACTGACATCGATGCCCTTGAACGCGACACCCGCACACACCTGATAAACTCTGTTACCGGCATCAAGCCGGCCAATATGATTGGTACAGTCAATGATGATGGCGTAGAGAATCTGGCCATTTTCAGTTCGGTAGTGCATCTAGGTAGCCATCCGCCTTTATTAGGTTTTATAATTCGCCCACAAGGCAGGTCACCACGCGACACCTATAATAATATTCAGCAAAATTCTTATTACACCATAAACCAAGTGCCTGTTAACGCTGTTGCAAAAGCCCATCAAACATCTACCCGCTTTGCACCTGAGGTCAGTGAGTTTGAGGAATGTGGATTTACTCCGCAGTATTTGAATGATTTTTCTGCACCGTTTGTAGCCGAATCACCAGTCAAGATTGGTCTACGCTTAATCAATAAAATTGTAATACCTGACAATAACACTGAGCTAATGATTGGACAAATTGAAGCTCTGCATCTCGATTTAGATCAACTTAACAATGAAGGCCAACTGAATCTCGACGCTCTAGGTGTAGCCGGTATCTCTGGGCTAAACAGCTATTACAGCCTAAAGCGAGAAAAGGTAATGCCTTCTCGGGCACGCTAAATAACGATAATACAAATAAATAGTATGTGACGGGGCTAGTAACCAGCAACAAATGAGACAGGAACAGCCCATAAATACGGCTATTTATCAGATCTAAACAGAGTTAGAGTATTTAGTGAGTATATGCACTTACTAAGCACTCATGTTGTAACGTGAGATTTTATAAAGAACTGTTGTCTGCAAGATTTTAAAAAAATATTATTGCCCGCATGAAACAATGCGGGGTTTTTAAGCACAAAATCACTTTAGCCAAATCACTCAATGCAGGGCTATTTTTAGTCAACATTAGAGTAGTTATTCATTCTCAGATACATCTCATTAGTATTACATCGAGCACAAACTGATCGTTACCAGGCATGGTTTATAAATACCGTGTTATTAGTGCCCCAGCCAATACACCATTCTCATGCATATACCTAACTCGTCATATTGAGGCTGCTCTGGCAAATAGCTCAACTCAGTCGCACTGAATTTGGCGGATATCGCCACCACAAAAGCATCCACCACATCATCACGCACTAGTATCTTGCGCGGGTATGCCGCCAAGGCATCATTAATAACACATTCCGCTTGGGGGTAATAACGGTGTAGAATAGCTAAACGCTCAGCATAACCCTCAGCCGTTTTTTTATTGAAGCGCATGGGTACTAATGCATTTAAAGCGGTAAAAGCAACTTCAGGATGACACTCATCAACACAGCCTTTTAAATCAGGCCGTTGCTGTAAAAATCCATCTAATTCACGCATTTTTGGTACGATGAACCAAGCTTGCTTCGATAATCCCTTGCCCACCACTTGCTTATTCAGTGCATTCGCTTGTTCATATGTCTCACAATACAATGCTTGGCGCGATGGCGGATTAAACACACTGGCGGCTCTTGAAACCCCCTCGCGCCTTAACATCTTACGCGCTGCTTTTTCACAGGCACGCCCCTCAATGTCATCACTAAAACCTAGTGCCATATCTAGCCAAAGACGACTAATGGACTGCTGTTGAAACAACCTAGCTACGCAATCTACCACTCCGAAATCAACAGCATCACCATCTTGTTCAAGAAGAATATAAAACCAACCGGCTCTGCAACCATCTAAACCGGCAATGCGTGAAATCGATGGTAATGTCATAGAAACCCTAAAGCTAAAACTTTATTAAAAATAAAGAATAAAAAATCCACAAAAATTCGTTAACTTATTAATGATAACGCCAACACAAATACATCACTAACTATTTTTATAACCTCAATATTAGGATTAATGGGCATTCATAGCTTGAGTATGATGATAACACTGAAAGTTAAATACCTTAAAAATGCCCCCTGCGGATAACTCAAATTTTCTCATAGCTTTAACTCACTCTGAAATGCCTGCCCATCTCATTTTGTACTGTATATTTTGAACAAAGTTCACAGAGTTTAGGTAATTTTTAGTCTGTAGTGTCCGCCAAAGGCCAGACCAATTTTGCCCCTGTCGAGAAAACTAGCGATAAACTATTTGTGCTTTAGTGTAAGTTAAAAAATATTAACCAGGCTCAAGCGTTAATAAATCTAATGACTGGGACAAAACGCAATAGCTCGATAGAGACATCCTGACGAACATTTGCGGACCTAACTAACATGGCCCGCACCACATTCGAAGCCTAGCCATTACTAATATTAAAAATCTCACCTCTCATACAGAGATCGTTTTTTAATGCGGAATCCCTAGATGTAGGTGGTCAATAAAAGCCATTGCATGATTCAATTATAAATCGATAAAGTATCTTACTGTGTAACCCTAAGCGCCTCTGGCAATACCAGCTTATTTAATAGGATTACTGTCCATATCGGCTTTGACGACTCGTTCGCATTTATCAAGAGACAGATTATTAGTAGCTGTTTATCTGCGTCACTTAAGCTTTCAGCATTTTAACTGCCGCCTCGGCAAATCGTTGGCCCAGTAAATGATAGCCTTCAGCGGTAAAATGTAGGCCGTCCTCATGCAGTGGTAAATCACGGCACACAACCAATGTAGCGGCAGGGCCATGCTGATCTTTTACTGAACTATCAGCTAGATCTTCCCTTAAATGCTCGGCTAAGCGCCCCGATAGCTCTAACACTAGCGCCTGCTGTTGGGCCTGAATTTGGCGCCAATGGGGCTCGATTGCCAAACCCAGACCATAATCATTAAGTTCACCCAATATCAATTTCAAGCCCTTAGAAACGGCGTCGCTCTGCCCCGCCAATAGCAAGTCCCGCTTTAACCGTTGCAGCATTAAGCGGAGATTTTTACCGTAGACGGGTGCCAAGTGAGGCTGAGCGTCCTCCTCGCCTTGCATCCACACCAGCGTAACCGAGACAACGGCGGCCGGCGGAGATGCGTGGCTAATCGCGGTCAACACTGATTGTAAAAGCCGATCATAAAGGTCACCACTGCGTCTATGTGACTCCTGCGCAGGTACCGCAATACCTGGGGCAGACTGCCAGTTGTGACACCAGCGACGTATCGACTGGCCACCCCAAGCCTCCTTAACCACCAACACCGCATCATCGCCGCCAAGCGCACAAGTCACCAAGGGGGTGAAACTGCGCCCCACTTTCAAGCGCTGCATGTTGGATTGACCCGAAAGAATAAACAGATGCCTACCGCTAGCCATGCTCATACCTAAACTATTATTTTTGTAAAACGTAAGCCCCTGCGCGCTATACAGTAATATGACAAACGCCCCCTTAGCAATACACAAAAAGCAGAGTGTTGTAACCTTATGAGCACACACTACCGACATAGCTACGACTAAAAGCTGAAAAGCAAGTTATGCAAGAGCAGTTGCCAAGTGTTTATTGATAGGTAATCGAACGCGATTATTATAGCCAAAATGTGAGTGGATAATCTTGGCAATCAACCGCCCAGATTCGATAGATATAAAAAAGGCGCAACGGTTACCCGTCACGCCTCTCAAGCAACCATACAGCTAAACGTTAGCTCTTGAGTAAATCCAATAAAATTTCGGTCTTGGATTTCATTAAGGCTTCGTCGCCCTTTGATTCGACATTGAGCCTAACCACTGGTTCGGTGTTGGACATGCGCAGGTTAAAACGCCAGCCCTGGGAAAAACTCATAGAAATACCATCGACTTTGTCGATAGATTCGGCAGCGGCGGCAAACTCGGCCTCAACTTTAGCCAACGCTGCTTTGGGATCGTTGATCTTGCTGTTGATCTCACCGCTACAAGGGTATTGCTGAGCGCGCGTGCCCAACTCTTCCGACAGGGATACGCCCTTCTTGCTCAGCAACTCAACAATTAGCAGCCATGGCACCATGCCGCTGTCGCAGTAAGAGAAATCGCGAAAATAGTGATGCGCACTCATCTCGCCACCATAGATGGCGTCTTCATCGCGCATAGCCTCTTTGATAAAAGCATGCCCACACTTACTCTGGATGGCATTGCCACCCGCGGCTTCGCAAATATCGATGGTGTTCCAGGTCAGGCGCGGATCATGAATGACCTTGCCACCCTTCTCTTTTTGTAAAAAGGCCTCGGCCAGCAGGCCAACAATATAGTAGCCCTCGATAAACTCGCCGTTTTCATCAAACAAGAAGCAACGATCGAAGTCGCCGTCCCAAGCGATACCCAAATCGGCCTTGTGCGCTTTAACCGCATCGGCCGTCGCGGCGCGATTTTCGGTCAGAATAGGATTGGGAATACCATTAGGGAAAGAGCCGTCGGCTTCGTGATTGACCTTGATAAATTCGATAGGCAACAGGTTTTCCAGACCGTCAATAACTGGGCCAGCAGCGCCGTTACCCGCGTTCACGACTACCTTTAAAGGCTTCAGATTAGCCGCATCGACATAGCCAAGCAGGTGCTCTAGATAGTCGTCAAAATGGCTAATTTTTTTGAACTCGCCTTTCTTTTTAAGCGGACCAAAGTTGTCTGCTTCCGCTATTGCACGAATATCTTTCAAACCCGTATCAGCGCTAATTGGGCGCGCATCTTCACGCACCAACTTCATACCGTTGAAATCGATAGGGTTGTGACTGGCTGTTACCACTATGCCGCCGTCGTAGCCGCCGTGAAAAGTGGCAAAATAGATTTCTTCGGTACCGCACATGCCGATATCGAAAACATCTACCCCCTCATCGCGCAGGCCTTCGGTCAGCGCCATTTTCAGGGCGCTGGAGGTAACGCGCACATCGCCACCGACAACAACTGTTTTTGGCTTTAACCATTGAGCGTAAGCGCGACCAATACGGTACGCCACGTCGTTGTCAATTTCTGTACCCAACTGACCGCGAACGTCGTAGGCTTTAAAACACGTTAGATCGGTAATTTTCTCTGCCATTTTGTCTTTCCTTGAAAAATTCAAACAATAAGTAAAGTGAGCTTTATAACTGTAGCCATAGCTCAGTTATAACTTCAGCGACTTAATAAATTCTCGTACCTGCTCGCCCATTTCTGGGTGACGTAATGCCAATTCGATATTCGCGGTGACGTAGCCTAGCTTACTACCACAGTCGAGGCTTCTGCCGACGACACCGTAAGCCTCCACTTTCTCTGAGTCCATTAGCATGGCAATAGCATCGGTGAGCTGAATCTCATCGCCGGCACCATGTGGGGTTTTTTCCAACAGGTCCCAGATTGAGGAGGACAGCACATAACGCCCCACTACCGCCTGATTCGACGGAGCCTTTTCGCGATCGGGTTTTTCAATCATGCCTTTAATAGCCGCAGTTGCTCCGCCAGCAAGCTCTTCGCCGGCACAATCCACCACACCGTACTTGTCAACCAGCTCCCAAGGCACAGGCTCAACCATAATCTGACTAGCGGCGGTTTCTTCAAAATTTGCAACCATGGCAGCGAGGTTGTCTTTTTTCAAATCGGACGCCATATCGTCAATTAGTACATCAGGTAACAGCACCGCAAAAGGCGCATCGCCTACCACAGAACGTGCACACAACACTGCGTGGCCAAGACCTTTGGCCTGTGGCTGTCGCACAGAAATCACCGTTACACCTTTGGGAACGATAGAGCGAACGTCTTCCAACAACGAGCGTTTAAGACGGGTCTCTAATGTGGCTTCAAGCTCAAAACTGGTGTCGAAATGATTTTCGATAGAATTTTTACTGCCATGGGTAACCAGTACGATCTCTTTAATACCCGCGGCGACGGCCTCGTTTACCACATACTGAATCAGTGGTTTATCGACCACTGGCAGCATTTCTTTGGGAATAGCCTTAGTGGCGGGCAGCATACGAGTGCCTAGACCAGCGACAGGGATAACCGCTTTGCGTACTTGGGACATACAAATTCCTTTTTTTACTAACTTCGCGGCATTGCCGCGAATGTCATGTTAAATAATTATTTTAATTTCAGGTATGACCTAACTATGCCAGCTGTGCATAAGCTTTTTCCAGCTTTTTCAACTGTTTTTTCCCCGGGGCACCAAACACATTGACCGCGTGGCGCAAACGAGCACGAGTCATATCAGAACCCAGCAAGACCATCGAATCCATCACCGATATAGTCGAGGTGGTGCCGGCAATAGCGACAAATAAAGGCGCTAAGAAGTCTTTCAACTTGATATCCATCTGCTCAGCCAACAGTTTTAGCTCAGCAAAAATGTCATCGCGCTGCCAGCGGTGCAAGGCTTCCATGCGCCACAGAGTATATTGCAACAGCGGTTTTTGCTGCTCTAGGTCTAGCTTCAAAGCACTGAAATCAGATTCGTCTAAATCGAGCATGCCCGACACTAAAAAAGACATCAGCGGGGCAAAATCACTCAAGGTCGACATGCGCTTTTGTGCGTGCGGCAGCATCTTCAGTAGGTTAGCGCTGTTTAGAGCCCAGTCTTTTAAACGCTCCGCCAATTGCTCGCTACTCAGGTCTTCGCGAATCCAAAGGCCGTTGAGCCAGTCAAGTTTCTCGACATCAAAAATAGGCCCGCCGAGGGAAACGCGCTGCACATCAAAATTGTCGATCATCTGCTGCAGGGTAAATTTCTCGCTTTCATCGGGCATAGACCACCCCATACGACCGAGGTAATTCACCAGCGCTTCGGGCAAGTAACCCATGCGCTGATAGTAGAGGATACCGGTCGGGTTCTTGCGTTTACTCAGCTTAGATTTGTCAGTATTGCGCAGCAACGGCAAATGACATAATACTGGCATATCCCAGCCAAAATACTCATACAACAATTTGTGTTTGGGTGCGGAGTTAATCCACTCCTCACCTCGCAGCACATGAGTGATCTGCATTAGGTGGTCATCGACCACATTGGCCAGATGATAAGTAGGCATACCATCGGACTTAAGCAGAATTTGGGCATCGACCATACCCCACTCAAGCTCAATCTTACCGCGCAGCATGTCATCAATTACACACACGCCCTCATCAGCTTCAGGCACCACCATACGAATAACCGATGGCGCATTAGCCGCGCGACGCTCAGCCACAACGCTATCAGGCAGCGCTAAGTCACTCAGTTTTAAAGCTGTGTGTCCGCCCGCTTCACGGCGCGCTGCTCGCAATATATCCAGCTCTTCGCTAGTGCGATAACAATAGAATGCATGGCCTTTTTCAACCAATTCTTCAGCATACTTGCGGTAGATATGTTTGCGCTCACTCTGACGATAGGGGCCAAATTCACCGCCACAATCCGGACCTTCGTCCCAGTCCAGCCCTAACCAACGCAAACTCTCCAAAATCGCCTGTTCAGATTCAGGGGTCGAGCGCGTTTGGTCGGTATCTTCGATGCGCAAAATAAACTTGCCGCCGTGCTGCTGGGCAAAACACATATTAAATAAGGCGATATAGGCGGTGCCCACATGAGGATCGCCCGTGGGCGAGGGAGCAATACGAGTGCGAATAGTCATATAGCAGATAACCTAAAAAACAAAGACGAAGACAAGTAAGTAATATTGCGCGCGATTATACGCGAGTCTTGGGCTGGGTTCGACCTGCAGATGAGCGCGCCAATACATTCAGAACCCGAGGTTTAAGCTATTGCCATTGCTATACTGGAGTATAAGATAAATGGACCTACACCACTCAGGGATACTCCCTACCCTTCCGGTGAAAATATTACCGACACTCCCTAACCTCAACGCATAAAATATGTATTTGCGCCCTTTCTATTTTGGGTAACTGCTGCGCTGGACAATAGTTGCACACTGCGTGATCTCAATACATTCGGTAAATATGGCATTAACGTTGAGGCGATAACTGAGCATACAGATTGCCCTTATAAGCATACACATACTAGTCATAGTGACTTTAAGTGTCGGTTTTTTCAGACTCAACAACACTCCAATACAGAGTCTGCAAGCAGCGATTTCATTCTGACTAGGGCCAGTATTTGCTAGCTCCGCGACGAGATGACGCGGATAATTTTTGAGTAAAGCCGCATCTTTTACTATTAATGTTTAGCCGCAAATGCAAACCTCGATTGCAACGGACAAACCTTATGGCTCGAAATAACCAATTCACTCACTACCCAGTCCACTTACCCTGAACTAACTAACCTGAATGATTCGCTAAAGGTGATGGACTTAATTGCAGCCACTACTATTGTAATAATTCCCGTTTCAAAGCAATAACACGTCAGCCAAGCACAGGGATTAGTAGGCAGGACCCAAGCTGTGCCCTAGTCTTTTTGTCAAAAGTTTGCGACTCACTGTAAACTAGTAGCCATGGCACTTAATGCGGATTTAAACTGTGTAGTGAATGCCTTTTACTCGCACGCTATGTGTGGTGTGTTAATAGAGATTCAGTGTTGCAAAATACTACAAAAATAGATCAAAAACAGGCGTATCCCCAGTGAAATCAAACCAACAATCAGTAGTTACCCAGCCTGCATTAAATAGACGTTTCACCGTTGCACCGATGATGGACTGGAGTGACCGCCACTGTCGCTATTTTTGGCGACTAATGAGCCAGCATGCGGTGCTTTATACCGAGATGGTGACAACCGGCGCGCTAATTCACGGTGACCGCGAGCGGTTTTTGAATTTTGATGCTGCCGAACAGCCAATCGCTCTGCAACTGGGTGGCAGCAATGCTACTGATTTAGCTCTATGCGCTAAGATGGCCGAGGAATGGGGCTATAACGAGGTCAATCTTAACTGCGGCTGCCCGTCGGATAGAGTCCAAAATGGCATGATTGGCGCCTGTTTAATGGGCCACCCACAGAAAGTCGCCGACGGCCTAAAAGCTATGCAAGATGCAGTATCGATTCCAATCACCGTCAAGCACCGTATCGGCATCGACGATATGGACGACTACGCCGGTCTCGAAGAATTTGTTATGCGCTCGGCAGAGATGGGCATCAACACGTTTATTGTGCACGCCCGTAAGGCCTGGCTGCAGGGCCTGAGCCCAAAAGAGAATCGCGATAAGCCGCCTCTCAACTATGAACGAGTGTACCGCTTAAAAGCTGAACACCCGGAGTTAGAAATTATCATCAACGGCGGTATCAAGACTATTGATGAGTGCAAACAGCATTTAAAACGGGTGGATGGCGTTATGATCGGCCGCGAGGCCTACTCCAACCCCTACCTTTTGGCCACAGTCGACCGTGAAATTTATGGCGACGACCGGCGCGCGCCAACTCGCGCAGAGACCATCAGCGAATTTATCGATTATATTGAAAGCCAACTGAGCGCCGGCACTCGCCTGCACCATATGACTCGGCACGTGCTCGGTATGTATCAAGGCGTTAAGGGGGCCAAACAATTCCGCCGCCATATTAGCGAAAATGCTTACAAACACGGCGCTGATGCCCAAGTGTTGGCCGATGCCTTCGCTTTCATTCGATAGATTTGTCAAAAATTACCGACAAACTGTTAATATATAATTATTACTATTACGACTAACCAGTGGGAATTATTGTGACCAGTAAACTCGAGCAATTAAAGCAGTTCACCGATGTTGTCGCTGATACCGGCGATATTGAAGCTATCGCGGCCTACAAGCCGCTCGACGCTACCACCAACCCTTCACTGCTATATAAAGCAGCACAGATGGAACAGTATCAAGGGTTGGTAGAAACCGCGGTTAAAACCACAGACAGTATTGAAGCCGCCAGCGATGCATTAGCAGTAGCGATTGGGTTAGAGATATTAAAAATCGTACCCGGCCGCATTTCAACCGAGGTTGATGCACGTCTATCGTTCGATACCACCGCCAGCATTGCCAAAGCACATCAATTAATCGAGCGCTATAACAAAGCCGGCATCAGCAATAACCGAGTTTTAATTAAACTTGCCTCCACTTGGGAGGGCATTCGCGCCGCTGAACAACTTGAAAAAGAAGGTATCCACTGCAATTTAACACTGTTATTTGGCTTCAGCCAAGCCGCCGCTTGCGCCGATGCCGGCGTGACATTAATTTCACCCTTTGTCGGTCGTATCCTCGATTGGTATAAAACCAATACCGATCAAAAGGACTACAGCTCCAAGGAAGACCCTGGTGTTCTCTCGGTACAGCACATCTACAATTATTATAAGCAACACAACTACAACACTGTAGTTATGGGGGCGAGTTTTCGCAATACGGGTGAAATAGAACAGCTGGCGGGCTGCGACCGTCTAACCATTAGCCCACAATTGCTGCAACAATTGAGCGAAGACAAGGGTGAACTCAAGCGTGTACTTAGCCCCGATAACGCCGGTGCAGCCATTACCCAACAGATCGAAAATGAAGCACAATTCCGGTTCGGGATGAATCAGGATGCCATGGCCACCGAAAAATTGGCGGAAGGTATTCGCGGCTTTGTCGCCGATCAGATTAACTTGGAAAATCTGTTGAATAAAATTTAAGGAAAAGACGATGCTGGACGATTTTCGCAATAAGCTCAATGAAATTTTTTCTGGGCTATTTGAAGACGAAACTCAAGTCTGTACTGTCGATGAACATCAGTGCCAGCTGACATCGGCGGCACTAATGATTGAAGTCGCCAGTATCGATCAAAACTTCTCGACCAGTGAATTAGAGGCGTTGAATTATATTTTGCGCTGTGAATTTGGCTTAACTGACAATCAAGTTCAGGACTTGATTGCTCTGGCACAAAGCGCCCGCGATGACGCCTCGTCACTCTACCCTTTCACTAAACTTATAAATGACCAGTTCGACGTTGGCCAAAAATACAAGTTGATCACCAGCATGTGGCAAGTGGCTTTTGCCGATGACAACTTAGATAAATATGAAGAATCTATTATACGCCGCGTGGCAGATTTAATTTATCTGCCCCACACTGAATTTATACGCGCGAAACATCAAGCCATGTCGACACAGAAAACGGTCTAACCCCTGCGGTATTAGAGCAATTAACGGGCACTACGATAGCCAGTTTATGTTGGCTTACCATCACATTTCTACGATATAGGCTTTTTTACAATATACCTCATAGATTGTGATGTGAGAGCCTGGCGACACCCGCTTAATGAAGGGAGCCTATCGGAAACGCTGAAATTTACAGTTATGGGCGTTAGGCAGGGCCCAACTAAAAAAACCAACAAGGCCGCTAATGACAAAGACAGGGATAGACTACTTTGGAGTTTACAGTCACCGAAGGGAGCTAATCATTTTCTAGTATATTAACGAGATCTTTAAAAGTGTCACGGTTACTGTCATTCAAATCCATCAAAATACGATGCGCCGCTATCACCTTTGACTTTACATCACCCTCTTGCAGGTCAGATTCAGGCAGCGGTTGAGCATTAATCTCAGGAACATCGAGTTTATGAACTATATCGAATATATCGCCAAAACCCATAGACTCCAATAACCGACTAATACTAGGATTCGTTGAGAATACCATTGGTGTTGTATTGCGACGCTCACTACCCAGTATCGATATCTTAGCCATTAAACCCAAGGTCGTGCTGTCGATTGCTTCAGCCCCACTAAGGTCAAAAAGTACCAAAGCAAAGCCACTATCGGCAAACATGTTGTCGATAAACTCATCGAATGACATACACAGAGTCAAACGGACATCACCTAACATTTTAATAACATAGGTGCCCGATTGATTCGCTACCAGAATTTGGCCTGGTTGCATAAGTTGCCTCGCCTCTGTAAGAGTTAGTTACTATTCATTGTAAAGGTTTAGCAATTTCCGTGCCGGCCAGTGTGAGTACAGCGATATCATCGGGACCATCTTCAATGGCATCCAATCGCAACACCTCACTGAGGGCTTCTATATTGCCACCAGTTTGACTTAATAAGTCTAACAAATATTCTTCTTTAGAACATAGATCATCTGGGGGCAGTATTTCTAAAACCCCATCAGAAAAGCACGCTAATTCAAATTTAGCAGGCAGATCTCGCTGATAGACCTGCCACTCCACGTCTTTAAAAATACCCACAGGCTTGCCTTTGCCCGACAAATATTCCACCTTGCCTGCCGTACAAAGTATTGGCATAGGCAAATGCCCCGCCACACTGTAGCTAAGACGGTTCTCAAAGGTATCTACCACACCGACAAAAGCGGTCATATGGTGACCAAGGCGAGTATTATGCAGTTCGCGGTTAACTCGCTCAAGCATCACTGTAGGACCGTTGGCAAAAGAATCACTATCGCCAAACAAACCTTCTTCCTGCGCCATATGTGTGACCAAATGTTTCAGCCAAATAGTAACAAAGGCAGACGAAGCACCATGGCCCGAAACATCAACCAAATAAAAAGCCAGGTAGCGGTCACTAAGATAAGCGTAATCGATACAATCGCCGCTCAAATAGAGCGAAGGTACAACCCTCTGAGCAATCTGATAGCCACCTTTATAAGCTGGTGTTGGTGGCAATAAGCGTTTCTGAACCTGACGCCCAGCCAACTGATCTCGCTCAAGTACCTGCAAGTGTTCTTTGAGGTCACGATTGGCCACTTCGAGTTTTTCTCGGTAGCGACTGTTTTGATCAATAAGGTCGCGCCGCTCGAGACTTTTGCGCACCGAGTGCACTAGCACTTCCATATCGACCACAGGCTTAATAAGAAAGTCACTAGCCCCTAAACGCAGCGCTTCCACAACATCGCCCATAACACCCGCACCCGATATCACAATTACCGGTAAACCTGGTGCCAACTCAGTAACCGCTTGTAGAACCTGCAGCCCATCCATGGCCGGCATACGCAAGTCGGTCAAAACTAAGTCGGGCGAATGCTGGCTAAACAGTTCAAGCGCTGAGCGACCATTGCTGGCACCAATCACATCAAAGCCACTATCCTCTAAGTAAGCTATGGTGCTTTGACGAACAATAGTATCGTCGTCAACAACGAGTAGTTTTCGGCAATTTTCGGTCATATTTTGAACGAGTATGTAATTTTTATAGTATATAAGAAGGCTGTTACATTACTCCTTTCCTTGGGGATAGACAACGCTCACAGTGAGCATAATAAGTGATTCAAATCACGACTAAGTAATAATGAAAAGCGAAGGTACTTAATTTAAAACTAGGCAAAATATTTTCACAGTAACGTCAGATCAAAGAGTATCCGACAAAAGTACAGGTTACGGATATTCTCGATCGTTTATACATTGAAATACGCGACGGTGCAGGAGTTGGGTTTTTGATTCTAAGTTCTAGAAATACTGGCTGTTAACAGCGGAAATGGTAGACCAAGGCAGGCAATGACAGAGGCGTTAGATTGAACTTATACGGTGGAGAAATACTACTGGTAGTGGATCTAGTGTTGAGCCAGTGCAGCCTCGCGAATTTTAATCGGATCTATGAGGAAATCACAGCCTTGCACTTTATGTATTCGAGGACGCCCATATACAAAGCAGTTCATACAGTAAACGTCACACGTTAGGTGCATTGTTAAAATGTTAAGCTGAGTCGTACTAATAATCGTATTCGTCACCGCCAAAATCATCATCGACCACGCCGTCAGCGATCAAGTAGCTGCGGCGCTGCAAATAAGCATCACGCAAGAAGGTGTAGCGATCGCCACTAACAAAAGCTTCGACCTTTAACAGATCCGCTCGTGTCGACAATAATCCCATGCCGGTTGCTGTATTTCGGGTGGGTACATGGTCGATATAGCCGACCGGGCCAGCTTGCCAATCTACCGGTAAGGCCAAGCCATCGCGTAAAGTACTGGGGCCTAACAGCGGTAACACAATATAGGGGCCTTGTCCCACACCCCAGACAGCTAGGGTTTGGCCGAAATCCTCACCCTCTGAATGCTCAAGCCCTAAAGAGTCGGCCACATCCAATATACCCCCTAACCCTACAGTCGAATTAACGAGTAAGCGGCCAGTATCATTAGACGCCTGCCCCCACTTCCATTGCAGTACGTCATTAAAAACATTGCGTACTTCTAACAGATTTGAAAACACATTGGATACCCCAATTTGAACAAGATGGGGGGTAATATATTTATAGCCTTGGGCGACAGGCTTAAAAAAGAAACTATCGAAGCTATCATTAAAACCAAATACAGCTTCATTCATACCTTGCCAAGGGTCTTCAGGATGGTCATAGGTATAGTCGCGCTCATCTTGAGCAAAGCCAACAGCAGAAAAAAACACAATTGAAAAACTGAGTATCAACGCCTGTAGTGTTTTTCTTTGCATAGTATCCGCCAAAAAAATACCAACGGCTTTGTATTGGCCGTTAAAATCATAATTATACTATTTCGCACATTGAAATTGATAGTGCAGGTAGTAGTTTCGACCATTGGGCTCG
>CAWVSV010000018.1:0-33104 GCA_963933095.1 uncultured Cellvibrionales bacterium | reverse complement strand
CGCTTTCGTATGAGCGCCAAACAAGTTTTGGATGTATGTCAGTCGTTGTATGAAAAACACAAGCTACTGACCTACCCACGTTCAGATTGCCGATATTTACCCGAAGACCACTATGCCCAAAGGCAGTCGCTACTCGGTGCCATTGGCAGTAATGCTCACACCCCCGAACTCATCAATGGCGCCGCTAATGCCGATGCCACTTTAAAAAGTAAAGCCTGGAACGACAGCAAGGTCAGCGCCCATCACGCCATAATTCCTACGGCTAAGACACTGGATTTATCTCGGCTCAGTAAAGACGAACAAAACATCTACGCACAGGTCGCGCGGCAATACTTGGCGCAATTTTATCCGGCTTGTGAGCGTGTCGATACCCGCATTGAGCTGAGCATTGGCGGCGGCCACTTTGTCGCTAAAAGTAAAACCATCACCAAAATTGGTTGGCAAGCACTCTTTATTAATACCAACAAACAGCGAACACAGAATAACGAGAAGCAAAAAGATGCGGCCCTCAACAGCGCCCTACCCAATGTAACAAAAGGCCAACAACTGCTCTGTCGCGAAGGCGAACTGTTGCAAAAAAACACCTCGCCACCCAAACCATTTGATGATGCCAGCTTGCTAGCCGCCATGACTGGTATTGCCCGCTTTGTGCAAGATACTGAACTGCGTAAAATACTCAAGGACACCGACGGGTTGGGCACCGAAGCCACTCGCGCCGGTATTATCGAGTTGCTGTTTAAACGCGATTTTTTAACCCGCAATGGCAAAGTGATCAACGCGACCGCCACCGGCCGCAGCTTAATTGACAGCTTGCCAGCGGCTTCTACTAGCCCCGATATGACCGCGCGCTGGGAGATGCAGCTAGATTTGATCAGCCGCCGAATGAGCAATTATCACGATTTTATGCAGCCATTACAGGCAACTTTAAGGGGGCTAATTGCCAGTAGTGAATCGCATTTGCCGGTGGGTCTAAAAAATAACCCCAACAGCAATCCGTTTAAAAAAAAGCGGGCTCGTTCCAGCAGTGGCAATGGTTATAAACCCTCAGTAACAAAAAAACGCAGCGGCAACCGCATGAATAAAACCAAAAGCTCCGCCTAGCCCCTAAGGTATAGCGCTGAAAAACGCCGATATAAGGCAGATTTTTGGCTCCAATAGAGGCCAACGGTTGCTAACAGAGGGCCAACAGAGATCAATAGCTAACCGGTTTAAGGCGTTCTCGTTTACACCAGCAAGCCAAAAACTGGCCTACTGGCGAATGTTCTCAACACAGTAGCGCTCAGTTCGACACACTGCTCGACGCCCTTAAATAGCCGTTTTATGCTGAGTGTCTTTTTTTTTACCGGCGCCAAGGTTATGCTCAAGCTTTATAATAATTGGTGCGTAGCAATGCGCCCATTGAGGATTCCATAATGCAGCCATTTGCACTGATATTATCGCCGTTAATCCTGAGCACGGTGCTATTGAGCGTTAACACTGTGGCCGCCGACAGTGGCGAGCACAAGCATGATCATAGCGCTCATGATCACGGCAACCACGAGCACAGTAGTCATGACCACAGCGGCCATTCACACCATGAGGCACTAGAGCCCAAGCCCCCAGGCGAGCCAGTCAATGCAGAACAAGCAACTCAAATCGCCAAACAGCGTATTGCTAGCTTGGTCAAAGCCAAAGCGATCAATAGTAGCTGGACCTCCGTAGAGCCAGCCTCAGCCTTGGAAGTGGTAAAAAAACACGACCCGGCGCAAGAAACACAGTGGCAAGTAACCTTTGTCAACAAGGCCGAAAAGGTCACTTCTCGGCAAATCATCTATGTATTTTTAGGCATGGACGGCAGTTTTCGGACCACTAACTTTACCGGTCGATAAGCAACTGTAGTAGGCGCCAAGCTAAACTGGCGCTGTTTTACTTCCCTTAAAAACGCCAATCTAATTGAATGCGGGTTTTATTTCACAAAATACTCTGCCGCCATTAGCCCCTAAGGCATATCATTAAAAAAATAATCAATGATTTAACCCCTTTTCTCGATTAGCGACGTTTATAGCTGTGAACGCCAAACGGCTAATACGTATTTGTTAAGGGGATTACCATGCTAGGCCAAACTTACACGCCCATTAAACACACACTTTTTTACAGCACTTTACTGACGCTCTCAATAGCGGGCTGCAGTAACGACCAGCCGCGGAGTCAGACCGAATTAGCTGATCTGACTCAGCATCAACACGCACACCAGCAACCGCCGCATAACCATAACTCATCGGCAGCTCTTGCCAGCCATAGCTCGCTGCCCATCCGTAAAAAAGCCACCACAGACAGAAAGTTGTTAGCGCCAATGGCCACATCAGATATCAACAGCGACGCCAATAACCCCAAAACTCGCAGTACTAAAATACCTATGGCAGAATTTATGAGTGCCGACAGGGCGCCATTCACAGCGGGATCACCGAGCTCACTTCAGTCGTACCGGGCTATTGCGCCACAACCTTTACCTGCGCTCACAATGAATAATCGTGAGCACTATTTGGCTCAAGAAGAGAATGCCATTAAGCGTGTCAGTGCTGACCCTATTTCTACCTTTAGTGTCGATGTAGACACGGCTGCCTACAGCAACGTCCGCCGCATGGTGATGAATGAAGGACGATTGCCGCCGAGCGATGCGGTCAAAGCAGAAGAATTTATTAATTACTTCAACTACGACTACCCTAAACCCAACAGTGCACAAACACCATTTTCAGTAACCACCGAAGTAACCGCAAGTCCATGGAATAACGGTAAACACTTACTGCAAATTGGCTTAAAAGGTTTTGCCCCAGAAGCTACCGAGCGCCCCGCGGCCAACTTAGTTTTTTTAATCGATGTATCGGGCAGTATGAACAACCCACAAAAATTAGGCCTAGTAAAAAAGTCTCTGCGCCTACTGGTTAACCAAATGCGTCCACAAGATCGAATCGCATTGACTGTTTATGCCGGTGCAGCGGGCATTGTATTAGCCTCGACCCCCGGCGATCAAAAGGCCACTATTTTGTCGGCGCTGGATAATCTCAGTGCCGGTGGCTCTACCCATGGCAGCGCCGGTATAGAACTCGCTTATGAAGTGGCCCAACAACATTTTATTAAGGGCGGTATTAACCGTGTATTCATTGCCAGTGATGGTGATATGAATGTCGGTACTGTCAATCATGAAGCCTTAAAAGACTTGATCAAAAGTAAGCGCGACAAAGGTATTGCCTTAACCACTTTGGGTTACGGTTACGGCAACTACAACTACGCACTAATGGAGCAATTAGCCGATGTTGGTAATGGCAATGCCGCTTACATCGATTCACTGCGCGAGGCGCAAAAAGTACTGGTCAATGATATACAATCAAATCTACTGACCATTGCCAAAGATGTAAAAATTCAGATTGAATTTAATCCCAAACAAGTCAGTGAATACCGCTTAATAGGTTATCAAAATAGAATCCTAAATCATGAAGATTTTAACAATGACAAAGTCGATGCCGGTGATATTGGTGCTGGGCATACGGTGACCGCGCTGTATGAAATTGCTCTAACAGATTCAAAAGCCGAGCAGTTACCGAGTTTGCGCTATCAGCCACAATCAATAAAGAACACCAAGCCAGTCAATAATTCCAGTGAGCTCGCTTTTGTAAAACTGCGCTATAAAATGCCTAACACCGATAAAAGTATTCAGCTCAGTCAGGTGGTTACCTTAAATCAAGTAAAGGCTAACTTCGCCCAGGCCAGCGACAACCTTAAATTTGCCAGTGCGGTGGCTGCCGGCGCACAATTACTGAGCCGTGGGCACTATATGCAACAGTGGAACTACACCGATGTATTATCAACCGCGCGAGCCGCTAAAGGTGCTGACCCACATGGCTATAGAGGTGAGTTTATTGCTCTGATAGAGTTAGCGCAGCAACTCAGTGAAGCGAATGTTATTAACACTGCGGCCGTAGCGCATTAGATCAACGCACTGAATAAGAATGCCATTACTGAGTAACACTTTTAAGTGGTATTCAATATTCTATAGGTTTCAGATATATGGGCTTACTCGCCACACTGCAAACACTTAAATCGGACGAGAGTTTAATGCTGGCCTATCAGACCGGTAAACTCTCGTCGTTTGAAGTGCTTTATAACCGGCACAAAGACAGCCTATATCGGTTTTTTAAATACCACTGCGCTACTAATAATCAAGGCGCAGCTCACGCTGAAGACTTAGCCCAAGACACTTGGGCCGCTATTATTAATCGGGTTGAGCATTATCAAGCCACGGCTAAATTTAAAACGTATCTATTTACCGTTGCGCGCAATAAGCTCATTGATTTTTATCGCCGTTATGGGCATTTAGACAACAACTGCGACAGCTTTGATGACGAGGCTATTGATAGTGATCGGCAGTATCGTAAATCGGCACCCAGCGAACAAGAACAACAATTGCATCAACAGCAATTACTACTGCAGCTCGATAAACTCCCCATCGATCAGAAACAGGCCTTTATCTTAAAAGAAGAGGGGTTTAGTTTGGAGGAGATCGCCAGCATCAGTGATGTGAATACCGAGACTATCAAAAGTCGCTTGCGCTATGCCCGCACGCGACTTAAACAATTGTTAACCGCCGCGGAGGTGCAGCTATGAAAAACAATAAAGACCAGCTGTCCGAGCTTTATCGCCAGCAGGCCCAAGATAAAGCGCCTGAGCACCTAAATGAGTCAGTGTTAACTATAGCTGCTAAAAGATCTGAGCGATTGGCCGAAAAAAATACCAAAACACATTCTTTCGGGCGGATTATTGCGTTTAAAAAGTCACACTGGCTAGGTGTCTCGTCAGCCTGCTGCCTGCTGATACTTAGCCTGTCTATTTTTGTGCCCATGACACAAACACCACTGCACCAGTCACCGACGTTTGAAAATAATCATGCGACCGTTAGCACTTCAGAGCGCACATTAAAGCAACATTCAGTGCCGCATTCCTATAAAAATGAAGCCCTGTTTGATGGCATAATGGATGCAGACCAAAGTCCTGAGATAACAGCCACTGCAACGCCTTCGGCGGAGCCAGTTAAAGCAAGCGCCCAAAACAGGCGCGCCCAGCAGCAAAGGTCAAAGCCAACAGTAAGCACCACCGCGCCTAAAGCTCGCTCTTTTTCTGCACCGCCCAACTTACCCAAAGAGAAGATAGCCGCTGAGCAAGATATGATTATCAGTAATACCGCTCTAACTAACCCACCATTGAAAAGTAGTGAGCTGACAGAGCAATACAAGCACACAGCAGCTAGCTCAAGAACAGCAGCACAGTGGTTAGAAATTATTAAGCAACGGGTTACTGCCAAAGACTTCGATGCAGCTCGATTAGCCGTGGAAAATTTTAGTCGCGATTTTCCTGACTATAAGCAGCCCGACAACTGGCAGGTATGGCTACACACAGATTAAATAGTTGGTGTCAGGATGACGAAGAAGTTCTGTCATAGTGTTTTAGCGCCGATAATATTAGTGCATATTCACATCTTAAGTTCATAACTTCAAATAATTATAGGACTCTGCATAACACACGACATTGGCTTAAATTCACACCCAATATAAAATGATCAGCCACGACGCCAGCGATGATAATGCTCCACCCACAGCAGTAATTTTTCCGGTGCATGAGCGCGCTTCCAGTTACCCGCGGCATACTTATTGGCCTCGGCCATAGTCGGGTAAGTGTGAATAGTGCCGAGAATTTTATTTAAACCAAGGCCGTGTTTCATGGCCAATACAAATTCGGCCAGCAGTTCGCCCGCACCTGTGCCAACGATAGTCACGCCAAGAATTTTGTCCTTACCCGGCACCGTCAATACTTTTACAAAGCCCTTAGTGGCGCTCTCGGCTATGGCGCGGTCTAAATCGTCAAGGTCGTAGCGGGTTAATTCATAGGCGATACCAGCGGCTTTGGCCTCTTGCTCATTCAACCCCACTCGCGCGATTTCTGGATCGATAAAAGTGGTCCAGGGAATAACTGAGTAGTCGACCTTGAATGTTTTTAAAGGACTAAACAGCGCATTAACGCTGGCATACCAAGCCTGATGTGCGGCGGTGTGGGTAAATTGATAAGGCCCGGCCACATCACCAGCGGCGTAAATATTGGGGTACAGTGTTTGCAGGTAATCATTGGCGACTACCGTGCTATTCACTGGCACGCCAATATCCTCTAGGCCGTAGCCCTTGAGACGCGCCACCCGCCCTACCGCACAGATTAAATCATCGAAGGGCTGGCGTATTTCTTGGCCGTCTGCCTCCAGCACAATAATTTTACCCTCGCCTGCAGCCGCGTCGTCGCGCTCACAGCGCAGCGCTTTATGACCCGTTAAAACTTGCACGCCATCGGCCTGCAAAGACTGCCGCGCCAACTCAGAAACCTCCTCGTCTTCACGTATCATTATGCGTGGCAGCATTTCTACCTGGGTAACTTCGGCACCAAGACGCGCAAAACTCTGCGCCAGCTCGCAACCGATAGGGCCACCACCAAGAATCACTAAACGCTTGGGAGGCAAATCGCGTTCGGCAAATTTGTGCCAAAGGGTATCGGTGGTGAGATAGCCCACCTGATCTAAACCGGGCACCGGCGGCACAAAGGGCTTGGCACCGGCGGCAATAATGATGGCGCGACTAGTCAGGGTTTGCTGTTGGCCATTATTGAGCGTTATTGACACCGTCCAGGGGTCGACTAACTTGCCATAGCCCTGCAGTACTTCGACGCCTAGCTTTGTGTAGCGTTCGACACTGTCGTGCGGTTCCACCAAGGCAATAATTTTGTGCACCCGAGCCATGACCTTAGCAAAACTAAAACTGGGTTCACTGGCATTTAAGCCGTAGTTTTCAGCACTGCGCATTTGCTGTGCCACTTTGGCGCTTTTAATTAAAGCCTTGCTCGGTACACAGCCATAATTAAGACAATCGCCACCCATTTTATGCGCTTCAATTAAGGTCACTTTAGCCTTAACAGCAGCAGCAATATAGGCACTGACTAAACCCGCCGCACCACCACCAATGACAATTAAATTGCGATCAAATTTTTTCGGTTTACACCAACCACGATAGACCCGGCGTTGCTTTACGACAGCCAGTAGCTTTTTTGCCAGCAGCGGGAATACCCCCAGCAAAGCAAACGATAGCCACAGAGTCGGCGACAAAATACCCGCCATAGACTCTATCTGCACTAACTGCGTACCGGTATTCACAAACACTAGCGTGCCCGCCAACATACCCAGCTGACTAACCCAATAAAAAGTGAACGCCCGCATACGGGTGACGCCCATTAATAGGTTAATAATAAAGAAGGGAAATAATGGCACTAGCCGCAGCGTAAATAAGTAAAAGGCACCCTCGCGTTCAACGCCTTGATTAATAGTTTTAAGGTGTTCACCAAAGCGCTGTTGAATGTTGTCACGCAAAATAAAACGCGACACCAAAAATGCCAAAGTGGCACCGATGCTGGAAGCAAAAGAGACAATGATGGTACCCCAAAGCAGACCAAAAAAGGCCCCTGCTGCCAGAGTCATAACCGCCGCACCGGGCAGCGACAGTGCCGTAACGGCGATATACATTGCGCTAAAAACTAAACCGAGAATCAGTGGTTGCTGCAACTGCCACTGTTCTATTTGGGCCTGACTGGATTTGATGGCATCCAAACTTAACCACTGGTTTAAATCGAGTAAAAAAAATGTCGTTATTAATGCGGCCAGTAGCGCCAGAGCGAGGAGTTTTTTCATAGGGTTTGGTGCCAATCAGAAACAATGCCAAGGTATATAACTAGACGCCATTGCCGCTACATTGTTTCACTCTAAACCCCAATGCTGGATTATGGCCAACGCTGGGCATAACGCCCCTTGTTAAGCTGTCGGCTCATCTGGGATGGCTACTTCAGCAGCCAACTTGGCGCGGTCAGCCTTAGCGACATATTTAGGTTTGCTGCTAGGGGTCAATGCCGTTTTGGCTTTTTTAGCCTTACGCTTGAGGATACTGTTTACTTTTTTGCGACGGTTCATTTTTAGCTCTATTTATTCGCGCAGCACTTTTTAAACTTTTTACCGCTGCCACAGGGACAGGGATCGTTGCGACCTATTTTAGGTTCTTCGCGTGTTTGCGGCTTATTGCGCAGGGCGTTAAAGTGTTTATAAACGGTGTAAACACCATCGAGGACTTCTTCCTGCTTGGCGGCTACTTCCTGTTCGCTCATAGCATCGAGCACTTCGAAGCCATCTTCGGTGGCAAACAATTTAACCAAGTCGATAGGCGCCTGTACTAATTCAACATCGGCCTCGTCAACTTCTTCCCATAGCGCACCGCCACGAAGAAAGCCCGCGCACCATTCGTTGGCCACATCGTAACTTTTACCGTCGTCTTCAGGCTCATAAAATAAAGGTTCGGCTCGGCCTTTGGCGAGGTTTTCCAGCGCATGGCTGTACACCGAAAAAACCAAATCGGGAAATTCTTTACCCTCATAGGCATGTTCCCACTCAGGCTCGATGCATTGCTCGCCCCAAATTAGCGGCAACCAGAACTCGTGTTCCAATACATTGGGTGCACAGGCAATAGCATGTACGAAACCGTCCAGTTCAGAACAAGACAAAATAGAGTCTTCGCTGGCGTAGTGATCGAGATAGTAGTCGAGCAGGCCAATGACATCGTCTGGATTGCTCGGCTTAACAATAACGTCACTATCATCATCGACCTCAACCTCAGTTTCAACGGCGGCAGCGGCAGCCACTTCAGCTTCGATTTTTGCTGCGGCCAACTGCGCTAAGCGAGTCTCTTCGGCTTGTTGCGCTTGGACGGCAAGCTCGGTAAAAGTCTTTTGCGCATAGGCTTTATCACAAACGTCTAGATCAACGATGTCTTTACTATAAAGCGCTTCAACATCGGCTTGCAGGTCGAGTAGCTGTAAGTCCAGAACTTCACCCACCAGCAGAGCGTTAAAGGCGAGTTCATCGGAATGCGGAGTTTGCAGGTAAGCCTTAAATGCGGTTTCTGTATCGGTTTTTAGCTCGGCATACTGTGGCGGCTGGTTTTGCTGCTGTTCTTGTTGTGCTAGAAGCACTAGTGCTTCCAGCGCCATAGCGCGGCCAAACTCATCATGATTTGGCTCTAGTAAGAATGCCGCCAAAGGTGGCAAGGCAGCGGCGCCGAACATCGCCAGCACTTGGGGCAACTCGATAAAGGCCCAATCGTCTTCGTTGAGCAAATCGAACTGGCTAATCAAGGGTTCGATGGCACGGGCCAAACCGAGCTGACCAAGTGCACGCCAGGCATGCACGGGTTTCCATGACGAGGCGCCATCATCAGAGGCCATATAACTCTGGTAGTCTACGATGACCGCCAGCAGCGGAGTAACATCTTTAGCCGTGTATTCGTACTGTTTGTAGTCCAGCCAAGTTTCTTGCTCAGAAACTTCACCTAGGGTACCAATTACATCGACTAGCCTTGCCACAATTATTAACCTGCTTGTATATAGAAATTATAGGGTGCATATCATACTCCTTTATAGAGCATCTGGTGGGCAAAGGTTCCCTATCTTGACCCTTGCCTGTAAAATTTCCTCTATTAGTGGTTTATTCCATCTATCAATATTAACAATTCAAACAAATCTAAGGACTTAGCAATGGGCAGAGCCTATCAAAACCGTAAAGAATCCATGGCTAAAACCTCTGACGCCAAGGCCAAGGTTTACAGCAAATACGGCCGCGAGATTTACGTTTGCGCCAAAGCTGGCGGCGTTGACCCCGACGGCAACCTGAGCCTGCGCGGTATGATTGATCGCGCCAAAAAAGATCAGGTGCCCACCCATGTGATTCAAAAAGCCCTAGATAAAGCCAAAGGCGGCGGTGGTGAAGACTTCTCACCGGCACGCTATGAAGGTTTTGGTCCCGGCGGCTGCATGGTGATTGTTGACTGTTTGACCGACAATCCCAATCGCACTATCTGCGATGTACGCCAGTGCTTTACGAAAACTAAAGCCAAGATCGGTAGCACCGGCACTGTTGGCCATATGTTCGACCATAGCGCTATTTTAGCGATTAAAGGCGACGATGAAGAAACAGCGCTGGACGCCTTAATGGAAGCCGATGTTGACGTGAGTGATATCGAGTGCGAAGACGGTCACTTAACTGTATTTGCCCCGCATACCGATTACTTTAAAGCCAAAAATGCACTAATTGCGGCTTTTAGCAACGACAAAGACGAGCTGGAATTTGAAACTGACACTATTCAGTTTATTCCGCAAAACACCACACCAATCGCCGCGGCCGATATGGAGATGTTCGATAAATTTATCGAAATGCTTAATGACTGCGATGATGTGCAGAATATTTATCATAATGCCGAAGTTTAGCGCTCGGCGCTAAACTTGCTAAATACCGGTAATACCCTAAGGCTTCAGCATCGCTGAGGCCTTTTTTATACATTTGGATAGAATCATATAGATATGACCGACGCTCAGCCGCAAGAATTTCATATCGACATATCCGACAGTTCGCTGTCAATTGTTGATCAGCTTGAAGCGGCGACCGGCTATGGCCGACAGCAGATCAAGTCAGCGATGGATAAAGGTGCGCTCTGGCTTGAACGTGGCAAGAGCACCCGTCGCCTGAGGCGAGTAAAAACGCCTCTCAAAAGCGCTGACATCCTGCATCTATATTACAATCTTGAGGTACTGCAAACTGCCGTTGAACCCGCTCAGCTTATCTCCGACGAGCAGGATTACAGCGTCTGGTACAAGCCTTATGGTATGCACTCGCAGGGTTCAAAGTGGGGCGACCACACCACCATTACCCGCAGTGTCGAAAAGCAAACTCAGCGCAACGCTTTTTTGATTCATCGCCTAGACCGCGCCGCCACCGGCTTAATACTGATTGCTCACAAAAAAACTACCGCTGCGGCGCTGGCCGCCCTATTTGCCGAGCGCAAAATAACCAAGCGTTACAGAGCCATTGTCGAGGGGTTGTACCCCGCCATTGATACGGCTATCACCTTAGACCAACCAATCGACGGCAAACCCTCGGTCAGCCATGTCAGCACTATTGCACAACACAGAGATAGGCAGCAAAGTTTAGTTAAGGTGCATATTGAAACCGGCCGTAAACATCAAATACGTCGCCACTTAGCCGAGAGCGGCTACCCCATTGTCGGCGACCGCCTGCACGGCAGTGCCGATAATAGCTCAACTGACAACTTGCAGCTGTGCAGCTGCGAGCTGGCCTTTATTTGCCCAAGCACCGGTGAGGCGCGGCACTACACCCTGCCCATCGCTTTACAGCCGCAGCTGTAAACGTGGATATAGAACATATAGATACAGTAACAACGCGTGGCAATGGTCTGAGCCTGCACAAGTACCTGCATGGCTGCTGGCCCTTCCTAAACAGTGAGTGCTCACAACAACTTTTAACGGACCTCAGTTTAGAGATCGATGGCAACAGCCTAGCGGCCTTAGGCGAACACAACCCCACCCTCAAAGAGGGGCAAACGCTGCAGTATATTTTGCGTGACTACAGCGAAGACCCCGTCGATACCGACTGGAAATTGTTGTGGAATGGAGAGTGGAATGGAAAGTGGGGTGGAGAGCAGAATGGAGAGTGGGGTAGAGAGCAGAATGGAGAGCGGAAAGGAGGGCAGGATGCAGGGCTGGACGAAAAGCAGAATGAAGAGCGACAAGCTACCGATATTATCGCCATCCACAAACCCGCCAACCTACCGGTCAGCCGCACCACCCGCAATTTCTACAACACCTTAATACGCCTAGTGCGGCGCCAAAGCGACTGGCCCGACGCCCACCTGTTACACCGCCTCGACCTAGACACCAGCGGCATTATTTTGCTCGGTAAAAACAAAGCCGCCGCCAGCTTCTGGCAGCCCAAGCTGCAGCAGTTGTTAGTGCGCAAGGTGTATCAAGCGGTAGTCTACGGTCAGCCCGACTGGGACCAGCTGGAATTCGAGTGCAAGCTCGCCACCCGCCAAGGCAGCGCCATTCGCTGCCAGATGCACGTTTGCGACGAGCAAGAAAAAGGCAAACTCAGCCGCACCGGTTTTAAAGTGCTGACCACCACTGGCGACTACTCCATTATTGAATGCGAGCTGTTTACCGGCCGCAAACATCAAATTCGCGCCCACCTCGCCCATTTGGGCCACCCCATAGTCGGCGACAAAATCTACTCCAATAACGGTGATTTCTACCTTAAGCGCCTCAACGATACCGACACTGCGGCCGACCATGAAAAACTACAGACTGAACATCACCTACTTTTTGCGCAAATGGTGGTGCTCAATTTATCCAAGGATGAGCATCAAAAAGAAACCCACGTTATTCACAATCGCTATTTCCCGCCCGCATGGCTAAAGTTCTGCGCCAAAATCGGACTGTGCAACCCCGAGCAATAAAAATTACTCTGTTGATGTTATAACTCAGGCTTTATTCGCAATGATAAGAGGGAGATGAGGCAGGATTCAGGGGCAGACATAAATCAAATTAAACCCTATAAGCGATGCGCCGAAGTATAGGATATGCATGCAAATATTAGCGCCTGCAATATCTGCATGACCTCCATGTAGGTCATGCAGTAAAGGGCATCGCTACACGGATGTAGCTTATTAGGGCAATGCATGAGCAATTGCCGAGGAGCTTGAGAGCGGCCTGATTAAGCCCGCCCTGCTTTTGCTGAACCCTGCATTCAAGGCATATTAATCGCCATAATCCGATCCAGCTGCCGCTGGGCTAATTTAGGATTTTTTACATCCCGCGCGTCTAACATCTCGCACTCGTCGGCGACCATCTGCGCGATTGTCACCGGATACAACTTGCAGTCATCGGGTCGATCAAAGTAAATATCACAGCTGTACTTTTCTTGATTCGGTAATTTTTTTAACCATGGGCACACTTTTAACTGATGGCCCGTTTTCGGGTCCATCCAAATTTTACCCTGCCGAACATAATCGGCTATGGCTGGCCTAAACACATCCCAAAACTCAATTTCTTCCGTGGTCGCAGAAAGCCCACCATCACTGTATTGAGTGCAGCACTTACCGCATTGGTTGCAATCTTTCACCAATCACCCCTCTTATCAACAGCCTTTTTACTCTCACGCCGCTCAGCGGCAAGCGCCATCAGCATGCGCTCTTCCTCGCTCAAGTGCGTAAAACGTACTACCAGCACCCACATCAATAGCAAAGGAATAGCCCCCAGATAAATCAACATATCCAATTCCCGCAGCTGAGCAGGCAAAAAGGACAAAGGCGGCGCTGAACCCGAAAACACCTTCAGCAGGCATAAACCATAAACTGTAGTGAGCAGAGTCGCGATAAATTTGATCGGTTGGCGATAGCGTTTCATGGTGCTCATCTTAAACTACAAGCGCGATCAGGCACATCATTACCCGCCGCTTCTTAGCTGAGCTGTTAGCCTTTAGCGCTGTATGCGCTGTATGCGCCAGCTAACTCACCACACACGGCTAAAGTGTATGCGCAGAACTAGACGGCAGCTGTCGACCTAAAGTGCCAGCCGATATAAATAAAGGCCATGCCAAACAGCAGAATTTCAGGTGTTGTTACTAGAAAAACAACAGAACTTTGAAGCAATTGAAGAATGACGTAATATAATATGTCATTAATGCCTCTAAAAAGCCAAGCCATTAACTTATAGTAATTTCAATCAATCGTTGGCAGGAGATAACTTTAGATATGTGTCACAGCGCCGTACAACTTCGCCTGTCCCATAATTTTTATAGCGTGCGGCCAAGATGAGTTTTTAAGACCAGTGGCGTTTTTTTACTAAAGCCATCTAATTGTATTAACTCCTCGAACGATACCGGCTTAGAAAAATAGTAACCTTGAATATAATCACAGCACATATCTTTTAATGCCTCTAGCTGCCCTTCTGTTTCAACACCTTCAGCGACTACTTTGTAGCCCATTGAATGAGACATATTAATAACCGCTTTAACAATGCCTTGGCTCTCAACACTTGACCCTACATTGTCAATAAAGGCTTTATCAATTTTAATTTTATCAATCGGCAACATCTGCACGTAACGCAAACTTGAATAACCAGAACCAAAATCATCAATGGCAATGGCAATGCCCATTTTTGACAACTGGTTAAGAATAGCCGCGACTCGATTGATATCTTCTAAGAAAATATTCTCAGTAACCTCAACGACTAACATTGCGGGATCAACGTTATATTTAATTAACGCCTTAGAGATTAATTGCGGGATATCTTGAAACTGAAATTGCATCGGTGAAATATTAATAGCCACCCATTTTTTAACACCAATTTCACTTAAGCGACTAAGTTTAGCAAAGGCCATTTCAATGACTTGCTCACCAACATCAAGAATTAAACCGCTATTTTCAGCGACATTAATCACTTCTTGAACACCCCAGCTACCATCCATACCAGGCCAGCGGAACAGCGCCTCGGAGCCCACAAAAGATTGCGATTGGTTACACCTAACTGGCTGAAAGGCAAGATCAAAAGATTTGCTCTCAATAGCAGACTTTAAGGCTGAGCGGATATCTTTTTCACGAAAGTGCTCACGTTCAATAGCCGCATTATAAAGCACGCAGCTACTACCAATATGTTTTTTCTGCTTGCCGACCTGCACTGCTGAATACACTGACTGCATTAAATCATCTAACCCGCCGCCATCTTTAGGAAAAACAGCAAGACCCATAGATAAACTTAAACCTAAACGCTCACCATTTTGAATCGAAATGGTGGCGCATTTGTCAATAATTTTTTGACACAACTCATACGCCGACCAAGTAGCTAAATTATTTTTGAAAATAACAATATATTCATCACCCGACAATCGCGCCACATGAGATATATATTCTGAATAGCTCCTCAACATATCGGCAAAATCGCGCAATACGCCATCACCCATGCGATAGCCATAAGTATCATTGATTTGAGTGAAGTCATTAATGTCTATTAATGCCACCGAAAAACCATCGCCCGAAGAAAAACATTCGTCGGCCAAGGCAGAAAATTGAGTTTCGAAATAATTACGATTAGGTAAGCCGGTTAAAGTGTCGTGGTTAGCCATATACCAAATCTCACGCTCTCGTTCAACCTGCTCATGCATTTCGATACAAGAACCTATAACGCAAAGCGATCGCTTAGAACCTAAAGAACTCAGTTCACCATTAACTAAAAACCATCGATAAGAATCGTTTCGGCTCATCAAACGACAACGGAAGTTTATTGCTTTACCTTTTTTTAAAGCTAGATCTAAACCTTCAATAAGCTCTTTACGATCATTTTCATGAATACGTGACAATACTTTATCTGCAGGTATGGCTTTAGTTGGCTCAATACCGAGTAGACTCTGACTTTTTCCCGCGATGTCCATGGTCTGATTACGAACATTGAAAAGCCAAGTCACTGCGTTAGCAATATCAAGTACTAAATTTAATCGGTTTACAGTACTCTGTAACTCATCCGAAGTAACCTCTACCCGTTGAGTAGTGGCCTTTAATGCTTTAGTGCGTCGCGCAACAATAACGTCCAAATGCTGATTGGCATCTTGCAAACGTCTGTTAATGTCAAACAACTCAGTACTTTTACTTTCTAGCAATAGTTCTGCTTGCCTACGCGCAATTTTTTCACGACCAACCTTTTTGCGCAAATACAAGAGTTCTATATTTAAGTTATTTTCACTCATGTTTGTTTCACAAAAATCAAGGTATGAAAATCTGTGTCGGTATTAATATGTGTCATTGAGACTGTTATATTCTGCTTATAAAAATCACCACAACCATCGATAAGCCCTTTTGCTAGGTGCGCAAATGGTCGGCATGAACGATATTCCACGAGTATTTCTGTGTCACTAATTTTATCTATATCAAACGACGGCAATTCGGCATCTGGATACAACTTAAGCACTTCTTTATGAATAATACTTTCAAGTGAACAGAGCAAGTCTATAGCGCCATCAAAATTTAACGACATGGCTGTCATTTGATTGGCAAGCGTTGGGAATAAATACTTACCGTAGGCCTCTAATAAATCGGCGGCAGGTGTGCCGGTTAACTTTTGCAACTGGCCCACTAGCGAAAGAATTTCTAAGTGGTCATAAGTACCAACCGAAGTATAAGCACCACCTGATGGTAAGTCACAGCCATCCAGTAATGTATTAGCAACCTCAAAACCAAACGCGGTTTCAACAAGCTCAATAAATTCAGTGAAAATTATTCCTTTAATAGCAATGGCCTCCTTAGCAGAAAATACTATATGCCTTATTGTCTTATATCAATTCCTTGTTTTTATGCCATTAAAAAGCCTATAAAACTCGTGACCACAGACAACAGCTGTTTTTATTATTACTAAGCTTAGATGAAGCTAAGAAAAAGTGTTAGAGACTAATGCAATAACACGGCTCGATTAGAATAAAGCGCAAACTTCAGACACAAAAAAGGCCAGAGCCGCAAAGCTCTGACCTTTAAAGCTGAAAGATTGTTTAGCTCTACTTAACCTCTTCACCATGGGTCTGCTGATCGGCATGATAGGAGGACCGCACCAAAGGCCCGCAGGCGGCTCGCTTAAAGCCCATTTCCTTGGCGGCTTTAGTGTACTCAGCAAATTCATCCGGATGCACATAGCGGTCTACCGGCAGGTGGTCCTTAGATGGTTGCAGATACTGTCCGATGGTAAGCATGTCGATGTCGTAGGCACGCATATCACGCATAACTTGCAGGATTTCTTCTTTGCTTTCACCTAAACCCACCATCAGCCCTGATTTAGTGAGAACATCGGGTCGACGCCGCTTAAATTCTTGCAGCAATTTCAGTGACCACTTGTAGTTGGCGCCGGGTCGCGAGGTGCGATAGAGGCGCGGCACTGTCTCTAAATTGTGATTGAATACATCAGGTGCATCTTTCTCTAAGATATTCAACGCAATGTCCATGCGCCCACGAAAGTCTGGGGTAAGAATTTCTACCTCTAAATTCGGACTTTGAGCTCTAGACTCGCGGATACAATCGGCAAAGTGTTGGGCGCCGCCATCGAGCAGATCATCGCGATCAACAGAGGTGATTACCACATACTTCAACTGCATTTCGGCGATACCCTTTGCCAAATGCGCAGGTTCTTTGTCGTCTAACGGGTTGGGCTTGCCGTGCCCCACATCGCAGAAAGGGCAACGACGAGTGCAAATTTCGCCCATGATCATAAACGTGGCGGTACCACCGGTGAAGCACTCACCTAAGTTAGGGCAGGCGGCTTCTTCACAGACAGAAGACAAACCATTTTTACGCAGAATTTTTTTGATGCGATCAACTTCCGGCGACACACCCACTTTTACGCGTATCCAGTCGGGCTTGCGCTCACGCGGCTGGTCAGTGGCAATGATTTTTACCGGAATACGCTCAACTTTGTCGGCGTCGCGCAGTTTTTCACCCTGCTTATGGCGACGGGTGCGTTTTACGGGCTCGTGGTAAGGAACTTCTGACATAACGGTTAAAACTCAATGCTTTTAAATAATGGCGACAATTATACCCGCTAATCTGGATGATTTCTGTACTGTTTAGTGATCTATAAGGCAGTAGCTACTATAACCCAAGGTACTAACTAACTGTTTTAGTAGCTGCCCAGCAACATTATCGAACGCGGGTTTGGCGGCGCTACAATCCGCAATCTGGGTCATCTGCAGGCCCTGATAACCGCAGGGATTGATGCGATTAAAGGGCGTTAAGTCCATATCGATATTCAGTGCCAAGCCGTGAAAGCTGCAACCGCGACGAACTCTGAGCCCAAGCGAGGCGATTTTGTCACAGCGGTTTTGGTTTAGACTAGGTTCCTGCTGTGCTCGGTTCACATACACGCCGGGCGCATCTGGCTTGGCATAAGCGGCAATATCAAAGGCCGACAGTGTCGATACAATGGTGTTCTCTATAGCGGTGACTAAATCGCGTACACCCAGCTTGCGGCGACGCAAATTCAATAGTGGATACGCGACTAGTTGGCCGGGGCCGTGATAAGTGACCTGGCCGCCGCGATCAACCTGCACCACAGGAATATCACCGGGCATCAGCAAGTGCTCGGCCTTGCCGGCCTGTCCTTGGGTAAATACCGGATAATGCTCTAACAGCCAGAGTTCATCCTGAGTGTATTCGTCGCGGGTATCGGTGAACTGCTGCATGGCATGCCAGGTTTCGGCATAGTCAACGAGCCCCAGCTTTCTGACCAACAGTTGATTAGTATCTGTCATAAGTGCGGAATTACAACACTATTTTGATCAGGTCACTAGCTTTAAGCTCTTCGTGCAGCGCTGTCAGCTGCTCGACGCCAGTGGCAATAATATAAACTGTCAGTGACTGATAACGGCCCTTACTACTCTGGCGAACGGTAATAGTACTTTGATCGAAGCCTGGGGCATGACGCTCCATTAATTCAATCACCAGCGCGCGCATCTCATCGCTGGCATCGCCCATAACCTTGATTGGGTAGTCTGCACAGGGAAATTCAATCTTTGGAGCTTCGGTACCCTCCTTAGCTGAGAGTGCACCCTGACCAATAATATTCAGTTTTTGAGTCATAATGTCCGTGAGCCTAACAGAGGCCAAAATAATTAAAACAGTTGATGATTATATCATGGACGCAAAGTTCACAAAAAAGATCGGCTAAGTTGCGTTAGGGTGGCAACAGCGAAACCCACCACTGCCGTGCTCACTTAACCGGGTGCATTACTGCACCCTATCGGGAGGGGCTTAAAAGAGCCCACCAAAGAAAAGCACAAGATTGTCCCAAAGACGGCTAAAAAAGCCGGCCTCGGCGACGCTTTGCTGGGCAAGCAGCGGCGTATTAATTAGCTCCTCGCCATCGAGGCTGACAGTTAGGTTACCCAGTTCAAGGCCTTGCGCGATAGGTGCTTTGATCACATCGTCAATATGCAGGTTAGCCTCAAGGCTGTCCTGCGCGCCGCGCGGAATAGTTAGAAAAATATCTTCGGTAATACTCAGCTCAACCTTGTCGGCCATACCCGCCCAAACTTTTGGACTGCTAACAATGTCACCGGCACTATAAAGTTTATGCGTTTGATAGTAGCGAAAACCATAGGACAACAGCTTTTGCGATTCAGCGGCGCGTGCCTCTTCGCTACGGGTGCCCATTACTACCGAGATTAAACGCATGCCATTCTTGCGCGCCGAGGACACCAAGCAGTAGCCGGCCGCTTCGGTATGGCCGGTTTTCATGCCGTCGACGGATTTATCGCGAAACAGCAACTTATTGCGGTTGGGCTGATTAATACCGTTGTAACGAAAATACTTCTCGGCGTAGAGTTTGTAGAACTCAGGGTGGTCGTTAATAACGGCGCGCGCCAACAGCGACAAGTCATGTGCGGTGGTCAAGTGACCGTCGGCAGGCCAGCCAGTGGAATTTTCAAAGTTGGTATCGTTCATACCTAGCAGTGCCGCTTGTTGATTCATAATGTCAACAAAAGCACCTTCAGAACCAGCAATATGTTCTGCCAAGGCGACACTAGCGTCGTTGCCCGACTGAATAATGACCCCGCGCAGCAGGTCAATTAACTTGACCTTGGTGCCCTCGCGAATAAACATTTTAGAGCCGCCCATGCGCCAAGCCTTGACACTGATATCGACCATATCGCTCTCACCCATTTTGCCGCGATCGAGCTCGCCGGCAACAATATAAGCGGTCATCAACTTGGTAAGACTCGCCGGCGGCAATTGTTCAGTCGCGTTGTGGTCAACCAGTACCTTGCCAGTAGCGGCATCAATCAACAGGTAGCCAGAGGCGGCCAACTGCGGAGCGGCGGGAATCAAAACCTGCTTGGCTTGAACCAGAGAGGTAAGCGCTAAAAGCGCAACAGTAAAGACAATTTTGGCAGAGAATTTCAGCATGTTAAGTATCTATAGCTCGGTAACGTAAATTTCAGGGCAGTTTAACGTATTAATATACGACATGGCGCTAGCAATAACTTTTATACTACAAGTCTAGGCTATACGTTCGACTCGGTAGACAATACAGCACCATGACTATTCATTGACCAGATGTGCACCGACAATATTATTACTACTCAATAGTTCGCGCAGCAATTGTAGATCGCGGTTGTCAGCCAAAGGACCAATACGCACACGATGCAAGCTGTCGTTTGAGCGCACCACTACTGGGAAGCTGGTAGCGGAACTCACACGAGCCACCAGCGCGGCGGCGGAATCCACGGTGCCAAAAGCGCCGACCTGCAGATAACTATTGGCAGGTAGTGCATAAATATTAGCATCAATGGTGGCCGCTTTTTGACGTTGTACTTCAATAATGCGGGCGGCGTCGCTGGTGACTTTTTTATCGACGGCGATAGCCTCGACTTTAACCCTAGCGGTGCCGCGGCTTAAATAATCGAGTTTACTGGCAGCGGCATAGCTCAAATCGATAATACGCCCTTTGTGAAAGGGCCCGCGATCGTTGACACGTACCACCACCACTTTGCTGTTATCAAGATTAGTGACACGCACATAGGACGGAATCGGCAGGGTTTTATGCGCCGCAGTCATGGCGTACATATCATAAGTTTCACCGTTAGAGGTTTTTTCACCATGAAATTTATTGCCATACCAAGAGGCTCGGCCTTTGGCGCTGTAGCCGTGTTCTGTGTCTAACAAAGTATAGGTTTTACCCAACACGGTATACACTGGCGGGTTGCCCGCGCGGGTGCGCGGTTCTACTTTGGGCACCGCATCGGGCACCTGTGACACATCCACCGGAGCACTCGGGCCATGATCATACTTATGCTTATACTGGCGCTCTGGAGGGGAGGAATTGCACCCAGCCAGCAACAACAGTGACCCGCAAATCATTGTGAAAGCGCGCCGCATCAGTACTGTTTCTGAGCAGATGTTGCGCTAACAGAGTCTGCATCCACTTTAATAGCCTGACTCAGCTGATGCACCGCCAACGAGTACATCTGGCTACGGTTGTAACGCGTAATTACATAAAAGTTGTGTAAACCCAGCCAAAATTCAGCGCCTTGAACACCTTCTAGGCGCATCGGCAATACCTTGGCATCGTCTTCAATAGGGATCAAAGCCGTGTAACCTGAGCTCGCTAATTTACCGTAGCTAACTGTTGGTTTTAAGTTCGTACTGAGCAACTCGGCATCGTAATTGGCTGTCACTCGGGTCCGGGTGACAACTGGGTCACCGTAATTCCAGTGATGGGCTTTGAAGTAATTGGCAACCGAACCAATAGCATCGACAGGATTGTTCCAAATATCAGCAATACCATCGCCGTCAAAATCGATGGCATAGGCGCGAAAGCTCGACGGCATAAATTGGCCGTATCCCATGGCCCCAGCATAGGATCCCTTCAACGTCAGCGGGTCCTGCTTTTGCTCATGGGTCAGCAGTAAAAACTGCTTGAGTTCTTTGCGGAAAAATTTAGCCCGTTTGGGGTAGTCAAACGCCAGCGTCGACAGTGCATCTATAACGCGATAACTGCCCGCATGCTGACCATAGCGGGTCTCGACGCCAATAATGGCAACGATAACTTCAGCCGGCACACCCAGCTCTTTCTCGGCGCGCGCTAAAGTTTCTTTATGCTCGGCCCAAAAGTCCACTCCCTTTTTGGTGCGCGATTCAGTGACAAAGATCTTGCGGTAATCCTTCCACTCTAGCCGCTTTTCAGCGGGACGGGCAATAGCATCGAGAATCGACTGTTTTTTATCGGCGCTCTTGAACAATGCCTGCAACTCGGCACGGTCAAACTTATGCTCCGCCACCATTTCATCCATCAACGCCTGAGCATCGTCATAAGTCGAATAGTCGGCACTGGCTAGCGCCGAAAAACCAGCGGCTATACACGCCGCCAACAACAATTTTTGTGTTCCTTTAAACATTTCCATAGACCCTTTAAACATTTCCATATTTGTTCTACCACTTACTCGATAAAACTGTCGAATACTTAGCCCCAGTGCAACACCGCACGCCACTTGGGTCAATCTTCTACTGCACAATTTTTTCTGTTGGCTCTACTTACAGATTGGTTAATTTTTCATTTACTGAGAATTTTATATCGGCAGCTGAGCAACGCACCTAAAAATAGTGATTTTTGTTCGAGTGCAAGGCGGAACTGCGCGCAAAGAAGGAGTGTACATTAAGTACATGACTGATTGAGCACAGTACTAACGAAGCAATCGGATAAAAAGTGCATTTTTATAATCCGACTTTTTTGGGTTCGGTGCTAATGGCCATCAATATACCAAACCCCGCCATCAGAGTAATGAGCGCTGTGCCACCGTGACTGACCAGCGGCAGGGGTACGCCCACTACTGGTAGCATGCCAGACACCATACCGACATTAACAAAGATGTAGACAAAAAATGTCAGGGTAATACCCGCTGCGAGCAGACGACCAAAAGAATGCTGCGCCTTGAGTGCAATAATCAGACCACGAGCAATAATGAGCAGGTACAACCCCATCAACGCCAGCACGCCCATTAAACCCATCTCTTCAGACAGTACCGCAATAATAAAATCCGTGTGGCTCTCAGGTAAAAAATCTAGCTGTGACTGAGTACCCTGCAGCCAGCCTTTACCGTCCCAGCCGCCGGAACCAATAGCCGCCTTAGATTGTTTGATATTCCAACCAGCACCGTAGGGGTCGGCCTCGGGATTAAACAGCGTCATAATGCGCTGCTTTTGATAGCCGTGTAAGCCCCAGTGCCACATAGGCCAGGCGCTGCCAATCACCAGTGCCACCGCGCTGACAATATATCGCCAACGCAGCCCAGCAAAAAACAATACCAACAAGCCGGATGTGGCGACCAGTAAGGAGGTGCCGAGATCGGGCTGCTTAACAATTAACAGCGTCGGCAGAGTGATCAATACCAGAGCCCAAAATACATGCTTAAAGGCCGGAGGGAGCATGCGCTGAGAAAAATAAGAGGCAATTAATAGCGGCACCGCCAATTTCAGTGCCTCGGAGGGCTGAAAGCGAAACCCGCCAAGCTCCAGCCAGCGCTGCGCGCCTTTGGCACCCGTACCCATCACCAGCACCAGCACCAATAAAATTAAGCCCCAGCCGTAAAGCCAAGGTGCCCAGCGCTGCATCATCGCCAGAGGTACCTGCGCTAGGCTGAACATGGCGATATAGGCCAATATAAAGAACACCCCTTGGCGGCGAACATAGTGGCCATCACCGCCCGAGGCGGAGTAGAGCACAAACAGGCCAAAGGCCGTCAGCGCCAATAACAGAATAAGTAACGGTACATCGATATGTAGTTTTTGCCAAATGCCATCTTGCCGCCGTAAATGGCTACTAGCTTCGGGCATGCGTCTTATAAAATCTTGCTGGTTCACAATTCGTTCTCCGCTAACTGCGGGGCAAACAAATCACCCTGGGCCGCATCGCTCAACAATTTACCTTTCTCGTCCAATAGATAAGCGTCGAATACTTTTCGCGCCATAGGCGCGGCGGTACTAGAACCGTGTTCGCCGTTTTCGACCACCACCGCCACGGCAATTTTAGGGTTATCGTAAGGCGCAAAACCGATAAACAGGGCGTGGTCGAGGTGGCGCGCGTTGAGCTTAGATGCATCGTATTCTTCGTCTTGTTTAATACCCACTACCTGCGCAGTACCGGTTTTACCGGCCATTTCATATTTTGCACCGCGACGGATACGCTGGCCTGTGCCGCGGCGGCCATGAACAACCTCGCGCATAGCGTCGAAGATAATATCCCAGTGTCGCGGCAACACATTAAACCTCTCAACCTCGACCGGCGACTGCACTTCGCCATCGATAGTGCGCACCAGCATAGGCTTTTTTCGCACACCGCGAGCGGCAATAGTGGCGGTCATTTCAGCTAACTGCAGCGGCGTAGCCTGAGTATAGCCCTGCCCAATACTGACATTGAGACTGTCGCCGGGGAACCAGGGCAAACCGTGGCGTCCCTTTTTCCAAGCCTTGGAGGGCCAGTTGCCACCGTTTTCATTGGGTATGTCGATATCGGTGCGCGCACCCAGACCAAAATGGAGGCCAAAGTCATGTATTCGATCGATACCCATGCGATGAGCAAGGTCATAAAAATACGTGTCACAGGACTCGGAAATGGCCTGTTTCATATCGACATGATTGCCATGACCACGTTTTTTCCAGTCACGATATTTGCGCTTATGCCCCTTCAACTGAAAAAAACCAGGGTCTCGAATACTGCGTTTCTCGTCATTGACACCATAGTGCAAAGCCGCCAGTGCGAGCATTGGTTTAACAGTAGAAGCCGGCGGGTACTGTCCCTGAATAGCACGGTTGTACATAGGTTTATCGAGCGAGGTATTAAGCGCGTTATAGTCTTTGTGACTGATACCCGTGACAAATAAATTCGGGTTAAAACTCGGCGTACTGGCCAGCACCAGCACTCCACCGGTGGCGATTTCAATAGCTACTACCGAACCGCGGCGGCCGCTTAAAGCACTGTGCGCGGCCTCTTGTAAATCGGTGTCTAAATGCAGTTGTAGTGTTTTCCCAGGTATCGGGTCCTTGCGCTCGAGCACCCGCAATACTCTGCCGCGGGCATTAGTCTCAACGTTTTGATAGCCCACCTCGCCCAGTAATTTTCGCTCATAATGACTCTCTAACCCCACCTTGCCGATTGATCGCGTGCTGGCATAGTCATGCATATCGTCTTCGGTCATGGCATCAAGCTCGCGCTGATTAATACTGCCAACATAACCAACGGCATGCGCAAATAATTCGCCATAGGGATAAAAACGAATAAGCTGAGCCTCAACTTCTACCCCTTCGAGACGATATTCGTTCACCGCCAAGCGTGCGATTTCATCTTCGTTTAAGCGATAGCGTAACGGCACCGCTTCGTAAGGGCGGCGCCCCTTGCGACGAGCACGAGAAAAACGCTCGACATCGACATCGCTGATTTTCACCAACTGCCGCAGCTGCACCAAAATTTCGTCAATATTTTCGACTCGTTCAATAATCAGTGACAGGGTGTAGCTGGGACGATTGTCGGCCAATAAGCGGCCTTTACGGTCGTAAATCAAACCTCGAGTGGGCGCGATTGACTGCACATGCACACGATTTTTTTCCGACTCGGTAACATACAAGTCATGATGAGTAATAGTGAGATTGTAATAACGCGCCGCCAACATACCGAGCAAACCCAACACCACGACCGCAGCCACCAGCACGCGGTGCATAAATATACGTGCCTCATAATGGTGATCTTGGATACGGTGGTTTTCGGACATATTTTTTAAATTTCAAGTAAAGCGTTAAACGCAAAGCGACAATAAACGTATTAGTATGACGTCATAACAGCCAATTTCGTTCCGCTGAAATCATTATTTATGATACGGATGATTATTCAGCAGGGTCCAAGCGCGGTAAAGCTGTTCGGCCACCACAATGCGTACCAGTGGATGCGGCAGCGTTAAAGCCGACAGCGACCATTTAGCGTCGGCGCGAGCAACACACTCCGGTGCTAAACCATCCGGGCCGCCGATCAGCAAACTATAGTTACAGCCCTCCATACGCCAGTCAGCCAACTGTGCCGCCAACTGCTCGGTCGACCAGCTTTTACCTTTCACTTCTAGCGCAATGACGCGGTCACCCTTGCCGATCGCCGCCATCATGCTCTCGCCTTCTTTAGCGATCGCACGCTTAAGATCAGCATTTTTACCGCGCGGTCCCATTGGCAATTCGATCACTTCCAGCGAGCAGTCACGCGGCATTCTTTTCGCGTAATCGTCGTAACCGTCATAAACCCACTTGGGCATTTTGGTACCGACGGCGATGATTCTTAGTTTCATTGGATACCGCTAGGTAATAAGCACAAAGGGAAGCGAAATATGCCCCAAACACTGACGACGAACGAGGTCTTAAAAAATTTAAGAAAGATAAAAAAGGCAGATTTTTTGCATAAAGACAAGAAAGCACCAAGTACAAGCAAGCAGTGTATAACGCCACGGATGGCGTGTATGCAATGTTGGCAGTAGCAAAAAATTGCCACAACTTTCCCGACCGCTCTCTTACATCCCTGCAGGAGCGTTGCTCTGCACATTCATCCTGAACATAAGCACGCAACCGACACTTTAACTACGCAAAAAAGACCCTTTTGTTAGCTCTTCGAGCGATTCTCTGGTGCTGTTGACCATAGCTTCTCAAGGTCGTAAAACTCGCGCGCTTGAGCCAGCATTACGTGCACAACGATATCACCGAAGTCACACAGCACCCAGTCACCACTGTTTAAGCCTTCAACGCCCAGCGGCATAAAGCCTGCTTTTTTAGCATCTTCGGCAACACTTGAAGCCAGAGATTTGACATGGCGGCTCGAGGTGCCAGTGGCAATTATCAGAGTGTCCATGACATCACTAAGTTCGGTGACATCCATACTGATGATTTCTTTACCCTTGAGGCCTTCGAGGGTGTCGTTGATCAGTGCGTTTAATTCTTGAGACATTTGCTTATTTCCAGTTCGTACAATGTTTAAATTGAGTTTTTTGACCGATAAAGGCCGTGTTCTTTTATGTAGCACCTGACAGTGTCGGGCACTAGGCTTTCTATTGACTCATTCTTCGAGATGCGGCTGCGTATATCGGTGGCTGATATAGGTACTAAGCCCAGATCAAATACCGCAACGCTGCCAGCCGCGCGACTATTAATGGTCTCGACACTGCCGCCACATTCAAGTAGCCATGGCACCAGCTCGCCAGATTCTGGCAAGCTACAGCCAGCGCGCGCGACCACCGCGATATGCGCGCAGTCGAGTAATTTACGCCAGCGATGCCAACTGCTGAGGCTATTGAGCGAGTCCATGCCCATGCAAAGGGTCAGGCTCACATCGGTACCCACATCTAAATCCAGCTCTGCCCGTAACTCTATCAAGGTATCGATCGAGTAAGAGCTGTCATCGCGCTGCAATTCGCGGCTATCGACAGTTAAGTACTGGCAATCCGCGACTGCCAATTCAGCCATTTCTGCACGCTGATAGCTGGAGACATTAGGTTGCTGGCGATGCGACGGCTGGTGACAAGGCAGCAGCCGCATTTCATCCAGCTCCAGCGCCGCCTTTAATGCCCTTGCCATAGCCAAATGGCCATTGTGAATGGGGTCAAAAGTGCCGCCGAATATCCCAATTTTTTTCATACAAAAACCTTTAGGTTCTTATATGGCCATCGCCAAAGACTACATATTTCTGGCTGGTTAAACCTTCAAGTCCTACCGGGCCACGGGCGTGAATTTTGTCGGTGGAGATACCAATTTCGGCACCTAAACCATATTCAAAGCCGTCGGCGAAACGAGTAGAAGCATTGATCATCACCGAGCTGGAATCCACCTCGGTTAAAAACCTACGCGCACGGGTGTAATTTTCAGTAACGATAGATTCTGTGTGTTTGGAACTATAGGCGTTGCAATGCGCGATAGCTTCATCGAGTCCAGCAACAACCTTAATCGACAGCACCGGAGCCAAATATTCGGTCGACCAGTCTGCCTCAACCGCCGCAATGCAATTAATCAGCTTTTGCGTCTGAGTACAGCCGCGCAGTTCTACCCCTTTGTCAGTATAAGCAGCCGCTAGACGCGGTAGAATCTTGGCGGCCACTTTTTCAGATACCAGCAAAGTTTCCATGGCATTGCAAACGCCGTAGCGGTGGGTTTTAGAATTGAGGGCGATATCAAACGCCTTATCCAAGTCGGCCTGCTCGTCGATAAACACATGACAGATGCCGTCTAAATGTTTAATGACTGCGACAGTGGCATCCTTGGAGATACGCTCGATCAGCCCTTTGCCGCCACGCGGTACTATCACATCGACGTATTCCGACATGGTAATCATCTCGCCCACGGCCGCGCGGTCGGTAGTCGCTACTACCTGCACCGAGGCTTCGGGCAAACCAACGGCCTTTAAACCCTCACTAATACAAACAGCGATGGCACGATTAGAGTGAATGGCCTCTTTGCCACCGCGCAAAATAGTCGCGTTGCCCGATTTTAGGCAGAGACTGGCAGCATCGATGGTGACATTAGGACGCGACTCATAAATAATGCCGATCACGCCCAGCGGCACGCGCATCTTGCCAACTTGAATACCGCTGGGACGATAACTCATATCGGTGATCTCACCGCAGGGGTCTGGCAGCGCGGCCACTTGGCGCAGGCCTTCGATCATGCCGTCTATGCCTTTTGGCGACAGCGCCAAGCGATCGAGCATAGCTGCGTCTAAGCCATTGTCTCGACCGGCTTGCAGATCCTTAGCATTGGCTTGCGCCAAAGACTCCCGGGCAGCATCGAGTGACTTGGCAATGGCTTCCAGGGCGTCATTTTTAGTGCCGCTGGTGGCGGCGGCAATACTGCTGGCAGCGGCGCGAGCATTCTTACCCAAGCCCTGCATATAGTCTGTTACATTCATGTCGGCATCCGCGTGCGGCCCAAGTTAATAGGGCGACAAAGTAATAAAGCCGCAGGAAAACAAGGCGGCATACAAAACGCGCGATTATACCAGTATTTTTAGCAACATTCAGGTGGCTAAGCAGAACTAACGGCCTTCGGACAAGTCTTCGATCAATGGCAGCAGTCGGTCGAGGCGCTGCAGCGGGTCGGTCATCGACAATAGGTCAACCTTAAGCGGTTTAGGCAGTGGCAATAGCTGACTCAACTGCCAGCCCAAGTGACGTGCATCAGTGATATCGGGCAGCTGTAAACGAGCAGTGGCAGGGTGTTGCCGCAGCTGCTGTAACAACGCCAACAGACCGGCATGATGAATAGGCACATCGACAATCGCCTCCACTGGCAGCCAACTAATATCGGCACTCATCAATTTACTGGCATTTACACTAGCGCTGCTGAGTTTAAATTTTGCTTGGCCAATAATAGTCACGGCCAGCAAATTGGTATTCGTTGTGCCCCAATCGACAATCCTAGCACTGACACCTACCCCAAACACCTGTGGGACGTCGGCACTGGTGCGGACTACCTCGGCGCCCTCGCGAATCATCACCACGCCAAAAGGTATCTCAGCACGCACGCAGTCTTTAACCAGCTGCAGGTAGCGCGGTTCGAATATTTGCAAATCTAGGCGCTGCTGAGGCAACAACTGGGTGTGCAGCGGAAACAGAGGCAATGACTCAATCACAAAAGTATCTCTAGGCTGTTTTCACTATTGTGGCAGAACTTCAGCTTCAGTTCAGGCACAGGGGTTCATAGTGAGGTCATCTATTAAGGGAGATCACCATGAACACGCGACTAATAACTCAACTTTTAACCGCCGCCGTTATCTTTATCTGCAGCTTCAGTGCCAGCGCCGGCCGCGATAACCGCAACTCAAATAGCCACACCGATTACGCCCGAGTAATCGACAGCCGGCCCATCTATCGCAGTGTTAGCCGCCAAAGACCGAAACAGCAATGCCATATCGAAAACGTCGCCTATCAAGAAAGTAATCCCTATTATCAACCTGCTAGTAACTATCGCTCCGCTACACCAATACTACTCGGGGGGGTAATCGGCGGAGCCATTGGTCATAAAGCTGGCCACCATAAAAAATCCAAAAATGCAGGCGCCGTTATAGGTGCTCTACTTGGCGGTTCGATTGGACGCGATCTTTATGGTAAATCTCGCCGCAACCAGCATCACAACCAGCAGGCAAAAACCATAACCCGTTATAGAGAGCAGGAAGTGTGTCACAACCGTCAGCACACCGAGTACGAAGAAGTACTGGAAGGTTATGATGTTAGTTACCAATACCAAGGCCGAACCTACCACTCCCGCATGAAACGCGATCCCGGTCACCAAATTCGGATTACGATAAATGTCCGCCCTATTGATTAATACTGACAATAAGCGATTATGGTAAACAGTTTATTAGAGAAAGGATCAGCACCTTGCGCAGCCCTCTATTTATTATCGCCCTAGTGTTAGTCGCCGGCGGCGGCTTTGCCGAAGCCTCCGACAAACAGCAGCGTCAGTCCAACAGCCAGCAGCAGATTCAGGCACTGAATAAATCGCAAGCTGGCAAGCTAGCGCTGCAGCAACTGGGCGGCAAGATTCTAAAAATACAAAGCCAAAATAATCAGGGCCAACACGGCTATAAAGTCAAACTGTTACAGAGCTCCGGCCATGTCAAACAAGTGTGGGTTGACGCTAACAGTGGCAAAATTCACTAGCTAAGGAAACACAATGCGGCTTTTAATTGTTGAAGATGAAACGGTTCTGCGCGAACAGCTGGCAAGTACGCTCGGCGCCGATGGCTATGCGATTGATCACGCGAGCGATGGCCGCGAAGGTCTCTATTTAGGTAAGGAATACAATTATGACTTAGCCGTGATCGACCTCGGTTTGCCCGAACTCGACGGCGTTAGCCTAATTAAGGCACTGCGCCTTGAGGGCCGAAACTTCCCTATTATTATTCTTACTGCCCGCGACCAATGGCAGGATAAAGTCGAGGGACTTGAAGCGGGTGGCGACGATTACCTAACCAAACCCTTTCATCCGCAAGAGTTAAAAGCGCGCATCAACGCCCTACTTAGGCGCGCCGCCGGTCACGCCTCGAGCGAAATCAATTACGGGCAATTAGTGCTTGATACCCGCGCCAAAACCGTCAGCTGCAACGGTGCCGTCGCCGAACTCACCAGCTTTGAATACAATACCTTTGAATATATGGCACTGAACCCGAACAAGGTAGTCTCCAAAGTAACCCTGACCGAGCATCTTTATGATCAAGACTTTGATCGCGACAGCAATGTCATTGAAGTATTTATGATGCGTCTGCGTAAAAAAATTGACCCAGATAACAGCTTAAAACCTATATCGACCCTGCGTGGCCAGGGTTATCGCTTTGAACTAAAACCTGTTTAGCCCTAGTGAAAAATATTTTTGGAAACTTGCGTGGCAGCCCTAGCGGCAATCCCCTTTCACTGCGACAGCGTTTATTATGGGGCGCGATTGTGTCTCTGCCACTGTTTTTTTCCCTGACTGGATTCGCTCTCGACCGCGCTTTTCAGCGCAGCCTTATTAGCGCCGAGCAAGACAATCTTCAGGGCCAAATCTATCTGTTGCTGGCAGCAGCTGAAATTGACACGGATCAGAACGGCAACATAAACGTCTGGATGCCTGACTCACTGCTTGAACCTCGCTTTAGCCAGCTTGACTCTGGGCTCTATGGTTTTATTGCCCCGCTAGGCCAGCAAAATGCGTTGTGGCGCTCGTCATCGACCGAGCTAAATGCTCAAGGCAACATAGACGCTGAGCAAGACTTTAAGCTTGGCACCCGCTTCAGCCTTGGCACAAATAATTTTAAATTCAGTCAGGATGTTTTTTGGGAAAGCAGACAAGGCACACTACCCGTACGCTTTACGGTTATCCACAGTAAGGACCGCTTTCAAGGTGAATTGCAGGCCTACCGCGATCAATTATGGCTGTGGCTAACACTCGCTGGGGTTGGCTTAATTATTTTCCAACTGAGTATATTGCACTGGGGCTTAAGTCCGCTGCGCAAATTAGCCACTGCCTTAAAGGCCATGCAAAGTGGCAATAGTGTCAAGGTCGATGGCGACTTCCCCAGTGAAACACGACCCTTAGTAGACAACCTTAACCAATTATTAACGCGTGAATCTGAGCAGCGACAGCGCTACCGCGACGGCCTCGGCAACTTAGCCCACAGTTTAAAAACCCCGCTGGCGGTCATGCACACACAACTGACCGATATTAAAAACCCCGAATTACGAGAGCAACTGCAGGAACAAATTACTCGCATGGATCAAGTCGTGCGCCGTCAGCTGCAACGCGCAGTACTGCGCCACAGTGACAGTCGCGAACGCAGCCCGATTAAAGCAACCTGTGAGCGTCTTTGCCAAGCACTGCGCAAGGTCTATCGCGATAAAAACTTGCAGTTTGAATTAGCGCTGTATGAAGATTTACATTTTTGCGGCGACAGCGCTGATTTAATGGAAGTATTAGGCAACCTGCTGGAAAATGCCTGCAAGTTTAGCCAGCAAAAGATTTCTATCGGCGCTAAAAAACACACCGTAAACGGCAAAGACTTTATTCAAATGGTGGTCAGTGATGACGGCTGCGGTATAGCGCCTCACGTGCGCGAGACTATTTTAGAGCGCGGGCAGCGCGCCGACAGTATTAACTCAGGCCAAGGTATTGGTCTTAGCGTTGCAGCCGAGATTGTGCGTGACTATGGAGGTGAATTAGATATTAGCGACAGTCCTTTAGGTGGCGCTAGTATAGAATTTACTCTGCCGGCCTAAACTCCCGCAATATCGGGCGCACTGTAGCTATTATAATGAGGTGATCGTTATACTCTGGGTCAAATGCTAATCTGGCCCCAAAGCCTCGCGCCCACAAAAAGGACAGAACATGAAAAATTTTCTCATCGCATTATTTACGCTGCTAAGCGCGAGCGCCACTCAAGCCAACAGCTGCTATCAGCTGTCACCCGATTTGGCCGCCAGTGGCGATAGCTATTACGACATAATCGTAGACGCCAAGCTCGATCGCGCGGCGCGCAGGCAACTAGCTCAAGTTTACAAGCTATTAGAGGGCAAATGGCACGGCCAATTAACCGAGATGCTATGCAAGGGCCCCGAGCGCGACATCCGTGTGGAATACCGTCACTACCAGCTAGAAAGCAAAGTAAAGGCGGGCCAAAATGGCAGTCTGCATATACAAAGCGATCGCCACTGGATTGAAAAACGCCGCCGCATGCAAATTAACCGCCATTTATTTGGCCCCGAGGGCGCCTATAAACTGCTAGATGTCGGCGCTAACCACCTTGAGGTAGCACATAAATATCGCACCTCTACCGTTAATGACAACAGCATTTTTCGTGAAGCCATTACCCGACTAGAGCGCTCAGACAATGGCTTGCTTATTACAATCAGCGACTATATCAATGGTGTACTGGTAAGCAGTGAAAGTGCTCAGATGACGAAAAAGTAATCATTCCACAATCAAAAAGGCTTGGTCGTGAGACCAAGCCTTTTTGATTTGCCTTGCCTGCAGCAAATGAGTTTATCCACAGCATCTATCTGGCAAACTTGTCTAGCAAACATTGTCGCTAATCTGCTTGGCCGGGACCGAAGGGTTTTAGCCATA
>CAWVSV010000017.1:0-33425 GCA_963933095.1 uncultured Cellvibrionales bacterium | reverse complement strand
CATTATATGCCGCTGGCGAAACTTGTAAAGCGTTATTTATCGCTATTTATAATCAGCTACTAAAAAGCCCCACAACCCCTCTAAAAAACCAGCCACTCACCACATATGGCAACTAACCCTTATGACCAAACTTCTGCCACAACCACAACACAGGGCCCGACAAACCGTAACAAGCAAAAATCATCAACAGCATCTTAGGAGTATCGATAGCCAGCACAGCCAAAATCAACACCACCGCCAAAATGGACACGAATGGTACGCGCGCCTTAAAGTCCAAACCCTTAAAACTGCTGTAATTAAAGTTTGAAACCATGAGTAGGCCGGCGAACACGGTCATTATCGCTGCAAACACTGACAACTCAAACGACATCGAGACATCACTACCCACCCAGACAATACCCGCAACAATAGCCGCTGCAGCAGGACTAGCCAAACCAATAAAGTAACGACTATCCACCGATCCTATCTGCGTATTAAAGCGGGCCAAGCGCAGAGCTGCACAAACCGCGTAAACAAATGCACAAACCCAACCGAACGTGCCCAGATCGTGCAGCGCCCAACTAAAAATAACTAAAGCTGGAGCTAAGCCAAATGAAACCATGTCGGACAAACTATCGTACTGCTCACCAAAAGCGCTGGTAGTATTGGTTAAGCGTGCCACGCGCCCATCCAGACCATCAAGGATCATGGCGATAAATATCGCAATAGAGGCGTATTCAAAATTACCGTTGGTACCCGCGATAATCGCATAGAAACCACTAAAGAGGGCCGCCGTAGTAAATAAGTTTGGCAATAAATAGATCCCCCTATGCGGCGTTTTACGCCCATCCTCACCCACCACCTCTTCAACATGCTCATCAATCGGCAAGACATTGCCATCAAACGCAGAGCTATCGCTAGACGATCCTAGCTTATGAACATTCTTATCTTTATTTTCTGATGACTCAGACTTCAACTCAGACATAGGGATCCCAATACAACTAATAATCAATTTAACCCATTTTACTGCAAGCAAAAAAAAACGCGACCGAAGCCGCGTTTTTTCTTACTACTATTTAAAATAGTGGCCATTCATGCGCATCCCTGCGCCCAGGTCGTACCATACACCCTGTATATATTAGTTCTTTTCTTGGTCAACGATTTTGTTAGCCGCAATCCAAGGCATCATGGCGCGCAGCTGCTCACCAGTCTTCTCAATGGGATGGTTAGCATTGTTACGACGATACGCAGTCATTGAAGGATAGTTAGTCATACCCTCGGTAATAAACATCTTGGCGTACTCACCATCCTGAATACGCTTCAGTGCGTTACGCATAGCTTCACGGGACTGCTCGTTAATAACTTCTGGACCAGTAACATACTCACCGTATTCAGCATTGTTAGAAATTGAGTAGTTCATGTTGGCGATACCGCCTTCGAACATCAAGTCAACAATAAGCTTGAGCTCATGCAAGCACTCAAAGTAAGCCATCTCTGGAGCATAACCTGCTTCAGTTAGAACTTCGAAGCCCATCTTGACCAACTCAACCGCGCCACCACAAAGAACTGCCTGCTCACCGAATAAATCGGTTTCAGTTTCGTCCTTAAAAGTAGTCTCGATGATAGCAGTACGACCACCACCAACGCCTGATGCATATGACAGAGCAACTTCTGTAGCAGTACCTGATGCATCCTGATAGATAGCAATAAGGTCTGGAACACCGCCGCCACGAACAAATTCAGAGCGAACGGTGTGACCCGGCGCTTTTGGAGCAATCATAATGACATCTAGGTCAGCGCGCGGCACAACCTGATTGTAGTGAATCGCAAAACCATGGGCAAAAGCCAAGGTTGCACCCTGCTTCAAGTTTGGCTCGATCTCATTATTGTACAACTGCGACTGAAACTCGTCCGGAGTCAGAATCATTACCACGTCAGCCTGAGCTACAGCCGAAGCAACATCACTAACTTTTAAACCGTGCGCTTCTGCTTTGGCAACAGAGGTAGAACCTACACGAAGACCAACAGTAACATCAACACCAGAATCGTTCAGGTTACAGGCATGGGCGTGACCCTGTGAACCGTAGCCAATAATGGCCACTTTCTTGCCCTGAATGATGGATAGGTCGCAATCTTTATCGTAAGAAACTTGCATAGCAATCTCCGCTTTAGTTATTGATACAGCCAATAAATACCGACCGCATAAGAATATTTATCTGGTGTATTCTACGGGTAACTCAATGTTGCGTAAAATGATATATTTGCAACGCATCATTTCGATTACAGCAATGACGGATAGAGTTATGGACACGCGCTCACTACACTTTTTTTTACAACTTTCGGACAACCTTCATTTTGGCCGTACCAGCGAACTCTGCCACATAAGCCCATCGGCATTGAGTCGCAGCATCAAGCAACTGGAAGAATCGCTGGGTGTGCAATTACTCGAGCGCGACAACAGGAGCGTCAGGTTAACCCACCAAGGGCAATTACTGCAGAGCTATGCACGCGATTTATTACAACAATGGGACAGCTTTCGTGAATCACTGTTAGAAGGGGCGCATGAACTACAGGGAGAAATCAGTATTTATTGCTCTGTCACCGCCAGCTACAGTTTTTTACACGACATACTCAGCCTATTTAGACGTGAACACCCAAGTATTGAAATCGTTTTACACACCGGAGACCCAGCCCCTGGGATTGCCCGTGTATTAGCCGGTAAAGAGGACATAACCATTGCCGCCCGGCCTGAAAAGCTGCCACAAAGCTTAGCATTTCGACGTATTACAGTGTCACCACTAGTTTTTATTAGTTCTTTGTCTGATATTACTCAGCAACCTTGCAGCGCCGCTAGTAAAGAGTGGGCTGAAATCCCAATGATTTTGTCCGAAGAAGGGCCTATTCGCGACCACCTGAATCAGTGGTTTAACGATATCGACACCACCCCCAACGTCTATGCCCAAGTGGCAGGCCATGAAGCAATCGTGAGCATGGTGAGCCTGGGCTTTGGTATAGGCGTTGTTCCCAAAATCGTTCTCGATAACAGTCCCTTAAAAGATAAAGTGTCGATTATGAATAACACCCCCAAACTGCCCAGCTACGATGTTGGGTTTTGCACCCTAAAAAAACGACTAAAAAGCCCAATAATCAAGGCATTCTGGTCTCAACTCTAAACGCAACAAGCTTAAACGAAAAAACCCCGCATCCTCTTTTACAAGAAGGCGAGGTTTTGTCAGCCAGAAAATCACTGCAGCCTTAAATACTCAGCACTTTCTCGCCGCGAGCAATACCAGAAACACCGGAGCGCACCACCTCAAGAATAGCCGCATCGCCCACGGCCTGACTAAAGGCATCAAGCTTGTCGCTAGTTCCCACCAACTGAATGGTATAGATAGTGCTGCTAACATCGACAATTTGACCGCGAAAGATATCGACACAACGTTTAATTTCAGCGCGCTGCGCACCGGTCGCCTTGACCTTAATCATCATCAATTCGCGCTCAATATGGGGACCTTCGGTCAGATCGACCAATTTAACCACATCAATGAGTTTATTAAGGTTTTTAGTGATCTGCTCAATCACATGATCATCACCGTGAGTCGTCACAGTCAGACGCGACAAGCTCTCATCTTCAGTGGGCGCCACCGTCAGCGTCTCAATATTATAACCACGCTGAGAAAACAAACCGACAACTCGAGACAATGCACCCGGCGTATTTTCCATAAGAACAGAAATAATGCGTCTCATATTAAGTACGCTCCGTCTTGCTTAACAACATATCGCGCATTGAGCCGTTTGGCGCTACATGCATTGGAAAAACATGCTCACTCTGGTCAACCATAATATCCATAAACACAACGCGATCCTTCAGAGCAAAACACTCTTCCATTTTGGCCTTCAGATCTTCGGGCTTAGTCACACGTATACCCACATGACCATAGGCTTCGGCCAGTTTAACGAAATCCGGCAGCGAATCTTCATATAAAGAGGAGGCGTAACGACCTTCATAGAACATAGTCTGCCATTGCCTAACCATACCTAGGGCTTGATTGTTCAGGCAGATAATTTTAATCGGTAGATTGTACTGCAGGCAGGTAGATAATTCCTGAATACACATTTGGATTGAGCCTTCACCCGTCACACAAACCGACACGGCATCGCGGTCGGCATATTGAGCACCCATAGCTGCCGGCAAACCAAAGCCCATGGTGCCCAGACCACCTGAGTTAATCCAACGGCGCGGCTTATCAAAACCATAGTACTGAGCAGCAAACATTTGGTGCTGCCCAACATCCGATGACACATAGGCGTCACCACCAGTGACTTCGTGAAGTACTTTAATGACGTCCTGCGGCATAATCTTATCGCCGTCAGTTTTATAGCGCGACTGAGTATAAATACCATGACGCTCACGCCACTCATCAATCTGCTGCCACCATTCGCCAATTGCTGACTCGTCAGGACTAGAATTTGCCTCTTTTAATACCGCCAACATCTCAGTCAAAACCAAATCGACCGCACCAACAATAGGTACATCGGCAGTAACAGTCTTGGAAATAGACGCGGGATCAATGTCGATGTGAATAATTTTTGCTGTCGGGCAGAATTTCTCGATAGTGTTCGTTACGCGGTCATCGAAGCGTGCACCGATTGCCAAGATCACATCGGAATGATGCATGGCGGTATTGGCCTCAAAGGTACCGTGCATACCAAGCATACCCAAAAACTGTTTATCCGAAGCAGGATAAGCACCCAACCCCATTAGAGTGCTAGTAATAGGGAAATTGAGTTTATGCGTAAGATCAACTAATAACTCTGAAGAGTTACCTTGAATAACACCGCCACCAGAATAGATAACCGGGCGCTTAGCATCCAACAACATCTGCACTGCTTTTTTTATCTGACCTGAATGACCACGAGACGCCGGGGTATAAGAGCGCATTTTTATGGTATCAGGGTAGGAGTATTCAAAGGTATCCGCAGGATTTACTATGTCCTTAGGAATGTCGATTACAACAGGACCCGGACGACCACTGGCGGCAATATAGTAAGCCTTTTTAACGGTGTCTGGAATTTCGCTAGCATGACGCACCTGAAAACTGTGTTTCACGATGGGACGCGAAACACCGATCATATCGGTTTCCTGAAAAGCATCCTGACCGATCTTGTCTGATGGCACCTGCCCAGAGATAACCACCATTGGAATTGAATCCATAAAAGCGGTGGCAATACCGGTAATAGCATTGGTAGCACCAGGGCCAGAAGTTACCAGCACGGTACCCACCTTACCGGTCGCGCGCGCGTAGCCGTCGGCGGCGTGAGTAGCAGCCTGTTCGTGGCGCACCAAAATGTGCTCCACTTTATCCTGTCTATAAATGGCATCGTAAATGTGCAGTGCCGCACCGCCAGGGTACCCAAAAATCAACTCAACCCCTTCATCTTGCAGGGCGCGCAGCAACATATCGCCGCCAGAAAGCATTTCCACTTGTGTTCTCCTCAAAACGAGAAAAGGCAATAAAATATTCGATGCGAATACATCAAATATCATTAAATTAATATTTACTATGATTTGTAAGAGCTCATCACGCACTTTACATGCAGTGCTTGCTGGCTTCATGACCTCGGATCTCGGATCTGAGCCAGACCGGCAGGTTGCGTCGGTAGACGCACCTGAATTTGATGGTTCGACAAGCGGTTGGCCCGTCGGCTAGGAATAAATTTGCCAAGAGTTGTTGGCCGCACCTAGACGCCATCTAGCGAGCTTCAATTTTGGCGAAATTATGTGCAGTGGTCAACACCGAAACTCAATATTTAACGCTTACATGAGGATTTATGGCGGTATTTGCCAATATATATCCTTGACATGTCACCGCAGCAGCTAGAGTGGATATGTTATGATTTAGTTGCTGTCAGCTTAGAGATTCTGTTATGCCTGCGCTCATCTGTTCAATTTTAACACCGCTACCTCTAGTTGCGTTGATTTTCACACTGATAAATAATGTCGCTTTAGCCGAAGATTACTACAAATGGATCGACGATAAGGGGGTGACTCACTACAGCGAAAAAGCACCTAAAAATACCGCCACCGTTAAAGGTAGCACTCAAACGGGCCATAGTGCCCCCATCACGTACAACTCTGCAAAAACAGAGGATGGGCCAAAGGTGTCAGCGGGTAAATCGCAAGCTTTAAAAGACTCTGCACGCTGCAAGACCGCCAAGGGCAACCTTGAGAGCATCAGAAAATCTTCGCGCATTAAAATCAAGGGCGACAATGGCGAGTTCAGGTACCTATCTCAAGATGAAATAGCCAAGCGTAGAAAAGAAGCAAGCAAAGTTGTCAAAAACAACTGCTAACATTCCTTTATTGCTTTATTTGGCCACTCACTTTGACAATAATGTCCCTAAAACGATTGTTGATTAGGTGCGACTAAAAATAATTTCATCGTTATCTAGCCGAGTATGTATTGTATCTCCTGGCTTAAATTTCCCCGCTAACACTTCCTGCGCCAAGGGGTTTTCAATTAACTGCTGAATCGCACGTTTCAGCGGGCGGGCACCGTAGACGGGATCAAAACCGGCATCGGCGACCTTATCCAGTACGGCACAACTCAGCTGTAAGCCCAAGTCTCTGTCGGCTAATCGCTTGCGCAATAGCTCCAGTTGAATATCGGCAATACCTCGTATCTGCTCGCGACCCAGCGGATGAAAGACTACGGATTCATCGATGCGATTAATAAATTCAGGACGGAAATGAGCTCCAACGACTTCCATTACAGCCTCTTTAATAGCGGCATAGCGGTGCTCATTTTGTAGCGTGTCGACTTCAACTCCATCAAAACTAACAGCATCAAAGGACTTATCTTGGGTAATGTCTTGAATGCGATCGGAGCCCAGATTCGACGTCATGACCACCACGGTATTGCGAAAATCAACAGTGCGCCCCTGACCATCGGTTAGACGACCATCTTCTAGCACTTGTAACAGAATGTTGAATACATCGGGGTGCGCCTTTTCAACCTCATCCAACAGTAACACCGAGTAGGGTTTGCGTCGTACGGCTTCGGTTAAATAGCCACCTTCTTCATAACCAACGTACCCTGGGGGCGCACCCACCAAGCGAGCCACAGAGTGCCTTTCCATAAATTCAGACATATCGATGCGAACCAGCGCACCGGGGGTATCAAATAAGAACTCGGCCAAAGTTTTACAAAGTTCCGTTTTACCAACCCCTGTTGGCCCCAAAAACAAAAATGAACCGTTGGGACGATTGGGGTCTGACAAGCCGGCGCGTGCACGGCGCACCGCATTAGAGACCGCAACCACCGCCTCGCCCTGGCCAAGCACACGACGGTGCAGCACCTGTTCCATTTCAAGTAATTTCTCACGCTCACCTTCGAGCATTCTAGCCACCGGAATACCGGTCCAATTGGACACTGCCTCGGCAATTTCTTCCTCTGTGACTTTACTGCGCAGCAGCGTCATTTTAATCACTTGGGCTTGCGAGGCCGCATCTAGCTGCTTTTCGAACTCGGGAATAACGCCGTACTGCAGCTCCGACATACGACTCAAATCACCCACTCGGCTGGCGGCACTAAAATCGATCCGCGCTTGTTCCAAGCTACTCTTAATGTCTTGCGAGCCTTGCAGAATGGCTTTTTCAGCGCGCCAAACTTTATCCAGAGCCAAAAAAGCGCGGTCGACTTTGGTGATATTTTCATTAATTTTCTGCAACCGCTTGCGGCTAGCATTATCAGTGTCTTTCTTCACCGCCTCGCGCTCAATTTTCAATTGAATCAAACGGCGCTCTAACTTGTCCATGGATTCAGGTTTAGAGTCTATCTCCATACGAATACAACTAGCCGCCTCATCGATTAGGTCAATGGCTTTATCGGGTAATTGACGGTCGCTAATATACCGTTGCGACAGTTTAACGGCAGCAATAATGGCCGAGTCGGTAATATCGACACCGTGATGTAATTCGTAGCGCTCTTTCAGTCCGCGCAATATCGCGATGGCGTCTTCTTCGCTGGGTTCTTCCACCAACACTTTTTGAAAACGGCGCTCAAGGGCGGCATCTTTTTCGATGTACTTGCGATATTCGTCTAATGTAGTGGCCCCCATGCAATGCAACTCACCGCGCGCCAAGGCCGGTTTCAGCATATTGCCGGCATCCATCGCACCCTCGGCATTGCCGGCGCCCACCATAGTATGCAGTTCATCGATAAACAGGATGACCTGCCCGTCTTCTTTACCCAATTCATTGAGTACCGATTTAAGCCGCTCTTCAAACTCTCCGCGAAATTTTGCTCCCGCCAACAAAGAACCTAGATCGAGAGATAACAAGCGGCGACGTTTTAACCCCTCTGGCACCTCACCATTGACAATACGCTGCGCTAAACCTTCGACAATAGCGGTTTTACCTACGCCAGGCTCACCAATTAAAACCGGGTTATTTTTGGTGCGACGCTGTAATACCTGAATGGCACGCCGAATTTCATCGTCGCGACCGATAACAGGATCGAGCTTGCCGGCCTTGGCTCGTGCGGTGAGGTCGACGGTATATTTATCTAGAGCCTGACGAGCACTCTCGGCATCGGCGTTATCAATGATTTCACCGCCACGAATCTTATCGACCGCCTGCTGTAAGCGCTGTGAATTACCGAACTGATTTAGCAGCTTACCGACACAGCCTTTAGATTCATCGATAGCCGCTAACAACACTGAATCAGAGGATACAAACTTATCGCCGGCCTTGTGAGCGTGGCGGTCAGCCAAATTTAACAGGCGACTCGTCTCCTGGGACATTTTCACATCGCCAGTTGGATTGCTAACCGCCGCTAAATCTTCGAGGCTATTACTCAGTTCACTGCGCAGGCCATTAGCATCGAAACCAGCCTTCACCAGCAACGCTCGCACTGTTCCACCTGGCTGGTCAATTAACGCCAGCAATATATGGCTGGGCTCAAGCTGAGAGTGATCACGCCCCACTGCCAGAGATTGGGCCTCGGCTAATGCAGCCTGTAATTGAGTGGTAAATCGGTCGATGCGCATGTTAAGCCTCAAATAAGAATCAGAGGCTGAAAACTAGCCTCTAGTTATTTATCCATGTAACCAATAACTGGGGCCGAGGAATATAAAATCAAGCAAGCCAAATAAGGCTGGCCATACGGCCAGTTTGATTATCTCGACGATAGGAATAAAAACGTTCTTGCTCGGCATATGTACAAAACTTACCACCATAGACATCGGTTATTCCCAGCGCATACAACTCGGCACGAGCCAGAGCATAAAGGTCAGCGTTAAAGTGAAGGGGTTTGGACGAAGGTTTAAAAGCTGCTGCGATGGCTTCAAGCTGCTGCAAATTACGCGCTGAGGTAAAAAATTGCTCCAGCACTTCCAACCCAACCTCAAATGCACTGGGGCCAATGGCGGGGCCCAAATAAGCCGTCAATGCTGAGGGCGGGGCCTGAAAACTCGATATCGTCTGCGCCAATACGCCACCAGCCAATCCGCGCCAACCCGCGTGAGCCGCTGCCACTTGGCTTGCTGTCTTATCGCAAAATAACACCGGCAAACAATCAGCGGTCATTACCGCACAGGCCAGCTGATGCTGGCTGGTTATGCACGCATCAGCCCTTTGTGTGTTGTGTCCTGCCTCAACACAATCGATACCATGCACTTGATCTAACCACTGAACTGCCTGTAATTGGTCAAAACGATCAATCAAAGCTTTGCGGTTCAGCAAAACCTGAGCACTATCATCACCCACGTGCTGTGCGAGGTTAAAATAATCAAAAGGCGTTACACTAAAGCCTTGTTCTCGCGTGGTAATACAGGCTTCAACACCTTTTGGCAGAGGCCAATCGGGAGTAAAGACGCCCATTAACCCTGAGCTACTTCAGACAGTAAACGCACCATGTCGTCTGGCAAATCAACACTCCACTGAATATATTCGCCTGAGACAGGGTGATTAAGACCCAATTGGGCCGCATGCAGCGCCTGCCGAGCAAAGCCCCGCAACTCTTCAATCAACTCAACGCTCGCACCCTTAGGTATTCTAAAACGGCCAGCATAAGTGGCATCACCCACCAATGGATAGCCAATATGTGCCATATGTACTCGAATCTGATGGGTGCGGCCCGTTTCAAGCTTGAGCCTTACATGGGTGTGATATTCAAAGCGCTCAAGCACACGGTAATGAGTGATAGCCTCTTTGCCGCCAAAATCTAATACCGCCATTTTCGTGCGCTGGCGAGGGTGGCGGCCTATATCGGCTGCAACACGCCCACCGCCAGTCATTACACCGACTGCAACCGCTTCGTACTCTCTACTGACAGTGCGCGCCTGCAACTGCGTGACTAGGTTAGTGTGTGCTGCTAAGGTTTTGGCCACCACCATTAACCCTGAGGTATCTTTATCCAGACGATGCACAATACCGGCACGCGGCACATGAATTAATTCAGGGTTGTGATGCAAAAGACCGTTCAGCAAAGTACCTGTGCGGTTGCCCGCTGCGGGATGCACGACTAAACCTACGGGTTTATTCACCACCATAATGGCGTCGTCTTCATAGATAATTTCGATGGGGATATCTTCCGCCACCCACTCGCCTTCCGGCTCTAGATCAACACAAAGCTGCAGCGTTTCACCGCCAAACAGTTTTTGTTTACTCTTTCCCGGTCGACCATCAATGGTCAACAATCCGCTTTTAATCCAGGTTTGCAGGCGTGAGCGCGAGAAATCGGGAAATAATTCATTCGCAACTTGATCAAAGCGCTGGTTGCTCATGTTTTCTACTACCAGTTCACTCTGTTCTATTTTATCTGTCATGCATACCTCAGGCTAATTTATATAGCCGCATTAATGTCGCGTTTTAGATGGTGCTTTAGCATCATCCAACGGTGTGTTTAAATAAGCCTGCTTAATATTTGATAACTATTTAGCTACCGGTCACTCTCAATTGTGAAATATTGTACAAGATAAGAGTTAAACAATGCGCACATTTAAACTTCTCTCTCTCGCTAGCCTGCTCTGCAGCATCGCTTTTTTGTCTGGCTGTTCTTTATTTGGCGATGAGGATGACGGCCCTCAATTTGACTATGAGTCCGAGTGGTATGAGGCAGCTCAGGAAAATCTGCGCAACGAGCAGTGGGATTTTGCCATAAAAAAACTGCAGGCTTTAGAAGAACAGTTCCCGTTTGGCACCTACGCCGAGCAAGCTCAACTGGAGCTAATTTACGCCCACTACATGACCAATGAGCCGGAGTCTTCTACGGCCGCAGCCAACCGCTTTATTCGCCTGCACCCCCAGCATCGCAACGTTGACTATGCCTATTACATGAAAGGCTTGGCCTCATTCACCGAAGGTAAGGGTTTGTTTGAGCGTTATCTGCCTACCGATTTGACCATGCGCGATCCAGGCGCGGCGCGCGAGTCATTCGCCCACTTTGCCCAGTTGCTGGCGCGATTTCCTAACAGCAGCTATGGCCCTGACGCCAAAAAGCGCATGCTGTACCTGCGTAATGTGTTAGCCCGCTATGAAATCCATGTCGCCAATTACTACTTTAAACGTGGCACCTACGTCGCCGCCGTTAATCGCGGTCGCTACGTAGTCGAAAACTTCCCTGACACCCCCTCTGTGCCCGATGCACTGGCGGTGATGATTCAAGGCTATGACTTCCTCAATATGCCCGAGCAAGGTGATAAATCACTTAAGGTTTTACGCCTAAACTACCCCAATCACCCCGCCTTAAAAAAAGACGGCAATTTTGATTACGACCTCAGCGCCTACACCGACCGTTCCTGGGTAAACACCCTAACGTTGGGAGTTTTCGATAAGAAAGAGCCTCCAGGCTTTGATAGCCGCAAGCTTTATAATACAGAATACACAAAATAATCTACCCGCTCGCCTAACAAAAAAAGGGGCTTGTACAGTGGATAAGCCCCTTTTTTTATTTCTGCTTATGGCAACGGAAAATCAGTCACCTAACTTCCAGCCGGAAGTTATCGGCAAAGGCACCCTTTTGCAAATCTGCGCTAAATCCATTAGCAGAATCACTCGCCTAACTTCCAGCCAGAAGTAATAGGATAGCGCCGATCGCGACCAAAGCCGCGCTGACTAATACGAACACCAATTGGCGCTTGACGGCGTTTGTGCTCATTGATATCGACCAGCCTCAGTACCCGCTCTACATCAGGACGCTCAAAACCGTCGGCAATAATGGCCTCCGCGCTCCAATCCCGTTCGATATAGCGCTCTAGTATTGGGTCCAGCACGTCATAAGGCGGCAGATTGTCTTCATCTTTTTGATCAGGTGCTAACTCGGCTGATGGCGGCCGTGCGATAACGCTCCGAGGAATCACTTCGCTAACGCTGTTACGATAGAGACAAAGGTCGAACACCATTGTTTTTGGCACATCCTTTAGTACATCAAAGCCACCGGCCATATCGCCATAGAGGGTTGAGTAGCCGACGGCGAGTTCACTTTTATTACCCGTCGTGAGCACCAGCGAACCTTTCTTGTTGGATATCGCCATCAACAGCACACCGCGACAGCGCGCCTGTAAATTTTGCTCAGTGGTATCCATTTGGGTGCCGGCAAACTCATCCGCCAGCGAGGCCATAAAGGCTTCATACATGGATTCAATATTCATCGACTGGTAGCGCACACCTAGTCGCTCAGCCTCATCTTGGGCATCATTTTTACTCAGCTCAGAGGTATAGTGAAACGGCATCATTACCGCCTCGACACGATCGGCCCCTAAAGCATCCACCGCCACGGCTAGTGTCAAGGCAGAATCTATACCCCCCGACAGGCCCAGGATGGTACCTTTAAAGCCATTCTTATTAACATAATCACGCACACCCATAACCAAAGCCTGATAGACGGATGCCTGTTGCGATAACTCAACGGCTGTGGAACCGGCGGTAATCTCGACAGCAGCATCAGCCAGTACTATTTCAACAGCCGTGTTGGCCGTTTCAAACTGCGGCGCACGCGCATGCAGATGGCCATCGGCGGCTATAGCCATAGATCCGCCATCAAACACCAGTTCGTCCTGACCTCCAACCTGATTGACGTAGAGTATAGGAATACCGCTTTCCTGAGCCCGGCGCTGTAATACCTGCTCACGTTCACCGGTTTTACCAACATGAAAGGGGGAGGCATTTAAACTCAACAGGAGCTGAGCTCCAGCGACTGTAGCTCTAGCAATAGGTTCTGGATGCCAGATATCTTCGCAAAGACTTAAACCTATGCGGCAGTTTTTATATTCAAATACGCCACTATTATTTGCACTAGCACTGCCCTCGGTAAAATAGCGCTTCTCATCGAACACCTGATAATTTGGTAAACACTGCTTAGCATATTCAATCAACATCTTACCGTCGTAAATCGCCGCGGCCATATTGTAAAGTTTGCCATCGATACGGCGCGGATAGCCAACCACCACTAACATGCCCAATTGCGCCGCCATCAGTTGTACCAGAGCTTGGTCGATACGTGTATCGAGGCTTGCCCGCAACAACAGGTCTTCCGGTGGATACCCCGTTAATGTCAATTCAGGGAACATCACTATATCGGCTGACTCTTGCGCTATGGCTTGCTTTACCGTGTCAATCACCAACTGAGTATTGCCGGGTATATCCCCCACTAATGGGTTCACTTGAGCCATAACAACAATAAATTTTGACATTAAAACTACTCATATTATGAAAGTGTTATATTGTCCGCTATGAGCCGCTAGATGGCAAAACTAAAGACATGCGAAACCAGCAATGAGCCGACCGCCCAACCCAGCAACCATCCCGCAAAGCAACCAGAGCTTGCTGCGCGTTTACGTTTATTACCGCACTCTGCTCAGCGCACTGCTGCTTTTTATGTACTCGAATCAGTTAGCCCCGAATATTCTCGGCACCAGCGCGCCGCAACTATTCCACTTCTCCGCGATTTTTTATACCGCTCTCAACGCGATAGCGCTGGCTATTTTATGGCGAGTTAAGTTTTATGCCAAACAGCAGCAGCGCTTTGTCTTATTTGTGATCGACATCGCTGCCATTAGCTTGCTTGTATATGCCAGTGCCGACGCTTCAGCTGGGCTCAGCTACCTTCTCATTATTAGCATTGCCGCTGGTAGTATGTTATTGCGCGGTCAGATTGCCATCGCCCTAGCGGCGCTGGCAACTATCACCATCATTAGTATCAACCTCATTAAACCCGATCAGCTCGATGGCCAAGCACTGTTCGCCGCTGGCTCGCTGGGTACAATGTTATTTATAACCGCGGTCTGCTTTTTATATTTGACCCAGAAAATTAAAGCTAGCAGTGAAGAAGCCTTTATTCAAACCAAGCAAGCAGCCCATTCACAAAGACTCGCACAAACCATTGTCGAGCGCATGCGCACTGGCATTATGGTTTTAAACAAAGACAATCGCATTGAAATGGTCAACCAATCTGCCAAACAAATGCTCAACCTTACCGGCAATGAACAATACCAAACTCTCTGTAACATGCCCGAACTGGAGCAACAGATAAAATTCTGGCGCACCTACTATTACACGCAGAACCCTGTATGCCGTTTCCCCAGTAGTCCTACAGAAGTAAAAATTAGCTTTGCCGAATTAGAGCCAGGCGCCAACAGCGACACGCTGATTTTTATCGAGGACAATCGCGCTATCAGCCAAAAAGCACAGCAATTAAAACTTGCCTCTCTGGGCCGTCTCACGGCTAGCATTGCTCATGAAGTTCGCAACCCTCTGGGCGCGATCAGCCATGCGAGCCAGCTATTAGCAGAGGCCGAAGCATTAACCGACGCCGACAAAAGGCTGACCGAGATTATTGGCCATCACTCGCTACGCGTAAATCAGATCATCGAAAACGTCTTACAACTATCCAGCCGTAAAGCGGCTCAGCCAGAAACTTTCGAGTTGAATCTGTGGCTGCAGGAATTTGTCGATGAGTACCAGCAGGGCCAGACTAAAGAACTTCATATTCGCCTTAACTTGTGCCCAGAAGATTTACAGGCCAAATTCGATTTTAGTCAGTTGCGCCAAGTCCTCTCCAATTTAATCGACAATGGCTTGAGGTATAGCTTTAATACCAGCGGCGAATACAAATTGCTCCTCGAAATCGGTTTTTGTATTCAAAATGATGCCCCCTATATCCACATAAAAGATTACGGTATTGGTATCAAAAACTGTAATTTACAGCATATATTCGAACCATTTTTCACCACCGAAAAAACGGGTTCAGGGCTTGGCTTATTTATTTGCCAAGAACTGTGTGAAGCCAATCAAGCGATGCTCAGCTACCAGCATAAAGACAATCAGTTGAGTTGTTTTGAGCTACAATTTGCACCCCCGCAGAAAACACTTTAACGCTCTATATTGATCGATAACTCCAAAAAATTTGTGACTATTTTTATGACAAATAAGCGCGCATTAATTATTGATGACGAACCCGATATTCTCGAACTGCTAGAGATCACTCTTATTCGAATGGGGTTAAATACCGATACCGCTGCCAATATTGCCAGCGCCAAGCAAAAGCTCAATGACAATGACTACGATATCTGCCTGACCGATATGAAGTTGCCCGATGGTGACGGCTTGGAGCTGGTTAATTTTATTCAGCAGCAGTGCCCAACATTACCGGTTGCCATGATCAGCGCCCACGGTAATATGGATATCGCCATAAAAGCACTGAAAGCCGGCGCCTTTGACTTTGTCTCTAAACCCGTAGACCTCAGCCAGTTGCGACAACTGGTTAGTAATGCATTGCATCTTTCAAGTGCCGAGCATAAGCAAAAAGATAAGGCTACCCATACTGCCAGTGATGAGATTATTGGCAGGGCGCCATCCATTGTGAAACTTCGCCAGCAAATCAGTAAACTCTGTCGCTCCCAGGCTCCGGTCTACATTAGCGGTGAATCGGGTTCGGGTAAAGAGTTGGTGGCTCGAGCTATTCACTATCAGGGGCCGCGAGCCAAAGGCGCTTTTATCCCGGTCAACTGCGGTGCAATTCCCTCGGAGCTATTAGAAAGCGAGTTTTTTGGTCATGTTAAAGGCAGTTTCAGCGGCGCCCATCAAAATAAAAAGGGGTTATTTCAAGCGGCTGATGGGGGCACTTTGTTTCTCGATGAAGTCGCCGATTTACCACTGGAAATGCAGGTAAAGCTGCTGCGCGCACTGCAAGAGAAAAAAGTCCGTCCCGTTGGCGGCCAAGAAGAAATAGCGGTCAATATTCGGGTACTCAGCGCCACTCATAAAAATTTACAAACAGAGGTCGATACAGGCCGTTTTCGCAACGATCTCTATTATCGTATTAATGTCATTGAAGTCGCGGTGCCGCCGCTGCGCGATCGCGGTGATGACATAGTGCTGTTAGCCGAGCGACTGCTCGAAAAAATTGCTGCTGACATGCAATTGCCCGCACCCAAGATTGACGCTAAGGCATTAAAAGCCTTGCAGGACTTTGCCTTTCCCGGCAACGTACGCGAATTAGAGAACACGCTAGAGCGCGCCTTCACCTTGTGTGAATACGATGTGATCAATGAAACAGATTTGCAATTACCCGGCACAACAACAAGCAAAACTGCAGCTCTTAGCACTGACAAAGCGGCCCTTTATGATGCCCGCCGCCACGCTTGTCTGGATGAATATTTAGCAGATATCGAGCGCACGATATTACTTGATGCGCTAGAGCAGTCGCGATGGAACCGCACTGAAGCAGCCAAGAAACTCGGTATTAGCTTTCGCTCGATTCGCTATCGGTTGAAGAAGTTAGGATTAGATCATGATTGAAGAACTGGCAAGTGAAGAATTAAGGTCGCGTTATTTAATGGAACATATAAATATGCTCAGTCTGCTTCGCTTGCGGCTGTAGTACACCGCCCAGAATTCTTCTGTATAAGCTTACAGCTAACCTAACATGTCTAAATTCTAACAGTGAAATATCTACCAGCAATCAGCAGACGGTGTTTTTTGGCCTAAACTGTTGATCGTCAGTACCGCACAAGTCGTATCGTTGGCCTGTGCACCAATGGCAGTGGCAGTTAGGGTGTAGCAGTCTTTGTCTATGGTGCAGGCGCCTAATGTAGAGATGTAAGCTACCGACATTGCATAAAAACCTTCAGCTGATGTTACGCCACCGAGTATCGACATATCCGCGCTGTATTGATGAGTTAAACTAAATTGCCGCTCCTGCAGCGCCACTGCCCCCGCCAGAGTAACCTTGCCGTCGGCGCGGCGGCTTTTTTCAATACTGGAAGAATATGAGGGAATAGCGATTGCAGACAAAATCCCCACAATTGCCACCACCACCATTAATTCCATTAAGCTAAAACCTTTACTTATATTCAACGTATGACCTCCCTATTTTTGGCTTAATTACGCTTCCCAGTCAAATATTTGGCGCCATGAGTTACGCCCATCCAACAGTGAATTCAATTTTTCACTCAGCGCCAGAACGTCATCCACAATCCATTCACCGGTTGATGTTTTACTGGTGATACGCCCTTCGGAGTGAGTCCGATTGTCAAGCGTCTCTAGAATGCCAGCATGGTTGAGTAAATTGACCTTGGAGACAATCCCATCGTTGGTAAAGGTCTTGCCATCGGTGCTTTGCTGATTTACATAAGCGCTATCAAAAGCGGGCGCCGTACCCGTTTTTGTATAAAATTGATAAACATCACTAGTGCCTATCTCACAGCTACCACCATTTGGCGGGGTATAAACCGGAAATAAAATGGTCGCCACAAACTGAGTTGCTTGAAACAAGTTCCGTGTACTGGGGGTCGATCCATCAAACTCAAAGTTAAAGCGCCAACCGTGCTTCAATTTCATTACCTCCTCTAGCTCATCGAATACGGTAATAGCGCTACCATCAATTGTTGCATTGCGCACATCAGTGGTGTGATGAACTCGAATATCGGTGGTATCTATGAGTGACGATGGCGCATACGTGTTATTAGACAAATTTTCATAACTCAAGCCCAGTTCTTTGACACCATAGAAAGTTTGTTGAACATGTGAGGATAAATCCTCTCGGCTGAACAAACGGCCGGAACCAAAAAACAGCCAGCGGCGGTTATCACCATCAATTAATGATAGTGGCGCCGTCACAAACGCTTGAGTGGTGTTCAGTAATGTGCTTTGTGAACCTGAGTATGTCCCAGTGTAATGACGACGCATCATGCGCCCAGTGGGAGCCAGTTCGTCGCCACCGACAATACCAAAGTATGCGGCATCATCAAGCAGGTCGCCGTTCCAATCAACGCTGAGCAAATCGCCAGTGAATGAGGTAGCCACACCGAGATCGATCCCTGCCGTATTGGCCACCACAGGTTCAGTCAGTACGGCAGCTGGAGTTGTGACTAAGTCTCGCAGATCGATTTCAAATAGGCGCGCATTTTGACTGCTCTGAATAGAGCTGAGCTGGTCCGCATCGGACCCAGAACCCAGAACTAGCTTCCAGCTATTAAACACCGGCCTAGACCAGTCTCCACTGGCGCTGGGTTGGCGTTTTTTCACTAGCGCTGGTGTCGACGAGGTAAAGCCCAAATTGTCACGACTAAACTCTCCCAGCAGCACCGGTGGCTGCTCTGGGTCGGTTATATCAAATACCATATAAGCCGAGCGCAAGACTTTATCGACGCTGCCATTACCATCGCTGTCAACCTCAATTTTGCCCCCGCCAAAGCGCATACCCACTACTAGAATAGTGCCCCAACCATTGATGTGATTAATACCGTTGGCGTCCACACCCGAGTCGAAAATATTGACATCATAACTGCGCGGTTCGCCATCAACATAGTAGACATGTGCATATTCAGGTAGCGCCAACCACTGCAAATGCGGCAGTAAATTCATCGGTACATAAGCCCAGAGCTCTGCTCCTAAAGCGTGAGCCACCTCACCGTTTTTTGAGACAGCGACGCTGTTACTATTTTCATTCCAAAAGCCGCTGTTAAACGCATGCAGCATACCGTCATTGGCGCCGACATAAACCACTTGGCGCCGATGTTGATAGTGATATTTAAACTCGGCATAAGTGCTGTCACCGTGCAAACTATCGTAGGTTTCCTTCGGTGGCACCACCGCCGCTGGAGTTGAATTAACTATGTCACCCAACAGCCACTTTTCGGCACCGGACACACCATCAAAATTAACACTGCGATTACGATATTCAGGTGTCGTTTCATCACCACGAATAAAGTTAATCAGCTTATTGGCTTCTGATGCGGGTACATCAAGATAGCGATAGTTATTGAGTTTACTGCCACTAAGACCGTTACCTGTCGGGCCCATACCCAGCTCATCGACGGTAAACGGAATTAACTCAGCTGTGCTGCCGGCGGTCATTGAGGTGAGAATATGACGGCTGGCAGTACCGGCTGTGACCGCCGTAGAATAGCTGCGCTGAGTCGTTGCATCGCCCACTAACGCCAGCTGATTGCGCGCATCCCAGACAGAACTAAACTCTTCCAAGCCATGCACTGTAAAAGCAGGTACCGTTGCCAAAGTCCACGAGGTGGAATTACAATTACCTGCAGCGGCATTATAGCGACGCAATTTGGTTTTTGCCGGTGAGGTACTGGTGTCGTAATATATAATTACAATTGGATCGATCGAGCAGTCTTCAAGTATTCCATTGGCGACATCGTTCACACCACCCTTGTCCTCGCGCAAGTTTCCGTATTCATCCTTAAAGAATGCAAATAAATGACCCGCCCAATTCACCCTGCGACCATCCTCTTCTACCGTTGGATAATAGATAGCATTGTAAACCATGCCATTACCGGCACTGCTGTTGGTAATAATTGAAGCCGAGGCGCCAGAGGCTACACGATTTTTAATACTTGCAAACACCTGCCCCAAACTTTTTTCCAAGCGCGCTGGGTTGCTAACCTGAAAGTAATTATCGGGCACACCATCAGCGCCGTAATTACCATCGGAATCCTCTCTATCCCACTCAGTTGGGTCAGTTGTGCTTCCCTCATAAGACGGTGAACCACTACCGTCATAGTCTTCAAAATTTCCGTACTTGGCTGCGTAATAAAGAGGTTTTTGCAGCAACATTGAGCTGGGAAAAGAACTCGCTTTGTAAACGAGTCCCGATGCTTCGACAGTATCTGGCGCCGAGTTTTCAGAGGCCAATTCGACAAAGTCAAAGTTATTATCGCTACTCTTACCAGGCCTATCGCTCCAGTCACTCGGACCATTACCCGATTGAGTACCGCTAATGTTATAGCCGAATCTTAAGTGATTACCTGCGTCAGCATGAGCCACTGTACTTATGATTTTTATCTCATCACTATTAACCGTGTTGTTACTGCAACCAGATGCCCTCAATGTTGAACCATCTTGCAAAAGCGGACAATTAAAACGAGTATCACCATTACAAGCAGCGCCCACGCAATAGCGAACTCTTGTGGTCATATCCAAATCGTAGTCATTGCCCCATAGAGAATCTTCCCAGAAAAATAGGTAACTGCCCGAAACCGGAAGACCTGCCGAATATTCTACAAACTCAACCTGAACGTCAAACACAGAACAGGGTTGCCAACCAGTCGCATATCCACTGTTGGAGGTGTTATATTTATTAGATTGGCAAGAGGGTAAATATGTCACCTGCTTGACACCCGATACCCCTTCAGTACTCACTGATATATTAAAACTGGGAATAGATTCTGCTAAATCGACGGTATAGGTGGATACATTTTGCACACCGGGAATATTTTCGCGAATATCTTGGGTTTTCGCATAATAGGCTAACCCAGCAACAGAATAAGTACCTTCAAGCGCAGGCGAATCGGCACACACACCCTCTACATCACTCAACTCAGACACTGCTTTGGCTGTGCAACTTGCATCCTCCAAAGAGCCATTACCGCCGACAAAATATGTTCCAGAAAATGCACCTCCCTGTTCTAAATCGCCCAGTTTATCGGTGAATTTACTGTCTAAGGTAGCGCGGGACAACTTGTATAAATCTCCTACTGGGGTATCTAGGTCATCCCCGTCAAATGAGTTAGTACCCGTAGAGAGTAATATGATTGAGCAGTTAGCACACCATTCGTCGGCCTGCAGTGGGTCTTCCCAAGCACTAAGAATATCTAACCCCGAGGGTTCATCGGCAGCGGCAGGAACAAAATCTGTTGTGGCAGAGCCAGTACCCGAAAAATAGCGCAAGGCTTCAGCGTATATTTCACTGATAGGGTTCCCCCAACTGGAACATCTAGTCGAAGCACTAGGCGATTTTATTTGGGCAAGAGAAATACTGTGAGTATTACAATCTGTGTGAATAGATCCATCCCAATGAGCAAAACGTATGGCATCAATATTACTGACAATACCATTTACTGCGCTGACAAAAACTCCAGTATCTAAGTCCACCTCATCTTCACTGGCATCATTATTTTTGGCAAATTTCTTAATATCTTTTCGCAGCACTCCACCGGCTAAATTTTTCCCATAACTACCGGTCAGTAAGCCGAAGCGAATTGAACCGTCCTCGCCATAGTTTTGCAGCAGACCGGTGGGCTTAAAATTTCCATTGGGGTATTGGCGACAATTGCCCTGTTTAGGTCCATCAAAAGTACTGTCACAGACAGATACTCGGGCGGCCATGTTGTACACGGCGGCGGGCGCACTATTACTGTTGCACTGAGCTGAGCCGTTGGTTACCGACCAGTTACGAAAACTACCTACCCCCACTCTGACCAAAGGAATACTGGTGCTATCCAGTGTTACATTACACAGACTAAGTGAATTCAGATTCGATGCGTTATAGGCATATGGCGTAAAATCGCCGAGATCAGTACCGCTATAAACTTTAACAAATGCGTGCACATCATCGGGCAAATTCGCGCGTTCCAATACTGTTTCTGAACTGCTATCAACAATACGTTTACCGCCATAAAGTACCGCGCGAATAATATCGATTCGGGCCATGGAGGCCCAGTTTAGAAAATTACCACTCCAACCGTCGGCCAAAGTATAAGCACTGGCGGTAACTCCAGTGGCTGCCGAACAGCGATGCTCACTCGCGTGAGCACCGCTTTCAAACCGACTATTGCTGAAAATATAGCTGTAACAGAGATCCGAATCAAAATAACCGTAATAGTCAAAGTCGTTGCGATAACTAGTATCTGTTTCATCAAAATTTCCGCCGGACAGATCAGAGTAGTCGTTGTAAGCTTTCTTAAACAATTCGTGATCCACCGACATTGCCAACATCACCAACGGATTGCTCGAAGGAGTTGAAGAAAAAGGTTGCATTACGAAATTTTCACCAGGCCCCTGATAGACAGATGCAGACACTGCTGCGCCGGAAGAATTGCTCTGGGTTGAGCCTGAACTCGTTGATGTGTTGCCAGCCACAGTGCAAGCGCCCAGTATCGACCAAGCCTGTTCCCAGTTTAATCCTCGCCCCGGCTCATATTGCAGAACCGCTGTAGCTGCTCCATCAGAGCACCAGCCATCGACCTTACATTCAAATTTTATTCCCCGATGTCGCACTGGTTCACCCAGTACATAGGGTGTACCTGCCAAGTAATTGTCGACATCTACACAATTGGCCGCAGCTGTAGCACTGCACGAACTCAGCAGAGCTATAACTGTAGCTACACCGATATTTTTTTTTACCCAGCAATAAAATTGTCGATTCACTAGAAGTCCCTTTATAGATCTGCCCCAACTAGGGCTTTAACGCACAACATAGAATTAACTGAGTGGTTTTAAATAGGTGCTCTGCAACATAACCCGGGCATTACTAGTGCCGCCTGTACCAAAAGCGGTTATACGAAATAACAATCCGTAGTGAGACTCCCAACCGCTTCCAGCGACATACGGTGGTATAGGCGGATTCGGGCTGATCGGTGCATGACAAAGAAACTCCACAATATACTCAGGCGCTAGCCCAACACCGTCTAACTTGGACCCAATAACACGGGTATTCTCACTCTCCCAAATATTACTGCTATCTGTTTTTAGCCAAACATCGGTGCCAAAACCGTTGAGCATGCAAGCTGCATTGGGGTCAACAGAATTCCATGTCCCCTTAAAACAGAGACCCTTGGCGCAAGTACTGGTGTAATCAGTAAAGGCAAATGTGGTTGCGTCTACAAAGCGCTCACCTATAAGCAGAGCCTGTTCAGCAGATTCAAATCCAATTTTATGGTCGCGATAACTGCCGCTCATTTTCTCTTCTACAACTGCAGTTTCCATACCGCTGATGCCAATAAGTGTGACAATAAGCAGCAGTACCAATGAAACTATAAGCGTTGCACCGCGCTGGTGAGTATTGGTCGTTGGCATGATCGAACCTCCATGGTTACATTAATATCAGCTACAAGTTTCTCAGCATCACTGTGCTCGACACCACCTGGCGCATATGACGATCGGTATAATTGTGATCATTAAAATCTACACTGATATCGCCACCATTTAGGGTGCCAATAGAGCGCATCAACAACTGTACACGCACCGCTTTCACACGGCCCCAATCCGCAACCTCACTCGCTATTTGAAAGCGATCGACCTCGCCGTTGGCATCGGTGTCGACGCCGTAACTCAGCTGCATACCTTCGACTCCCTCTACCAATTCTTCCCTGTCGGAACTTCCATCAGCTGCCACCGGTTTCATAAATAGAGATGGCACGCCCTCACCATTAGTCGCAATATAGAAGGCACGGATATTCATTGGTATCACGGTTGATCCTGGCCCATAAGCACTACCTGATCCTACTGGGGCGCTAGAACAGTTGCCGCCAAAGGTTAAATTTTGATAGCAGTTGCCCAATCCAATGGCATGACTAACTTCATCTGCAGATGCGCCAGCCCCTCGAAAAAGCCCTACATTTTGACAGCTAGCATTCGCGATTATCATAATCGCGCCACTGTCGACCGTATGCCCATCCGCCGCATCTATGATGGCTATACCGTGGGCGTGGTTACTCACTTTCATGCGAATATCTGTATCGCCACTGCGAACCACAACAATATCCTGATCAGCTATGGGGTTGGTAAAACTGGAGGGAATGGTATCTACCCCACCTTCCAAGCCATAGATACCCGGGTAACCGTTATCCCAGTCATCGGTGTCCATTATTACATTAGTGACAGTGGCACTGGCGCCGCACCCGGTATAACCCGCCATACGTATATCAGTCGTTAGCACATCCAGAGCGAAACGCGAATTCTCTTGTAGGCGCGCCATCTCTTCTTGCATTATATAAATAGATTTACTGGCAAGTACCGACTGCACTACACCGGCTAAAATTACCAGTGATATAACAACGGAAGCCATCAGTTCCACCAGAGTAAAACCAGCACTACTTTTATTTGAATGAGGCGAGATTCCGGTCATGATCAAAGCCTCAAAGTGCCGCCCAAATAACTACCGGGTCTAGCGTTAAGTCTCGACCGCGGCTCTCATCAAATTTAATCGACACCAATACTTTACGCACATTGCTAGTGTCCGAGAAGCGGATCATCCCTAGGCCCTTGGGCAAGGCATGTTTTAGATCAGTCTTCCAGTTCATCAAATCGTGGGCTGCTATCTGATCTGGCCTACAGTAGGTGCTGCAATCAGATGCGCCAGCATGTGTTTGGCCATAGTTACTAACATAGATACTAGTGGATTTAGCGGCGCGGTGATTGACACGCATACGATCAATAATATCGTATGCGATATCAGTTGCCTGAGTCCGGTAATAGCTGTTTTGGCTCGATTTCATGGCATTAACCTGCATACCCGATATGCCCAGTAAGCCTATTGCCAATACAAACAGTGACACCATAGTTTCAATCAGGCCTAAGCCTTTATGGTTAGATATAAATTCAAGATGTTGATGGGGGGGTGTACTGAGATACAGGCTCATACTATTTTCCTTAATATTTATAAGCGTTTATAACAATTCAGTCCATTGAATTAGATGCAAGTACTAGCGGTAGCCTCGCGTCGACTGGCACGCCCAGTGCTTAACATTTTAATTTCGCGCTCGTAATCCACTTCGTCGTTGGTATTACAGAATGCAAAACGTGCATTTACATCACTACCACTCATAAAACCACGGCTATTAAAGGTCAGTGTTGTATAGGTATAGTCGAGACGTGTACTCGACACAAAAGGGTCGTGTATGCGCAACAGCTCATCACCATCATTGCTATCATAGACACCATGTTTGTCACTATTGACATAAATTAACCACCCTTGATGCCAGTCGATCTTACTACCAGAGCAGCCCGTAGCTGCTAAATTGGCACTGCATATAGAGACACTATAACCTCGTTTTATAGCCTCAATCCGAGCCAACATAATATCGCCGAGCAAATCATTTTGTTGAGTGATGACGCGATTTCGCTTGATCATGTCGCTAAAACTGGGAACTGCCGTGCTAGCTAAAATAGCAGCCACAGAAATAGTTATCATCAACTCCGTCAACGTAAAGCCGCCCAGACACTTAAGATATGAAGACGATAGCTGGATATTCTTCATCACAGAACCTCTTTAAAACGCTGTAAAAACTTCATAAAGACTCAGTCGTCCAAATACTTTTCACAATTAGTTATAGATGTGAATCTTCAGCCTGTCGTTAAAAAAAACGATTAGAGACACAGAATTGCGACCAGTGGTTGAGAATATAGCCAATAAGACTAAAAAATTCCAAAAATATATATTTATTGCGTTGAAAAAATATGTGGGCGGCAACACAGTTTTATCAGCGAGGTAAATCGACTTGAGCGCCGCCAACTGACAAAGGCTGGTTATTTGATAAACTAGGCCTACCTCGCAGATAATGTATGCTTTGGAAAGTAGTAAATTCAACGTACCTCAACTATCAAGCACAAGGGTTTAGCCTTAAACCTAGTTGGGCTAATGACTGATATAAAAATGATTTTAAATGTAAGAATCTTCCCCCAAAAGACCAAAAAAAGGCCGCAACGCCAAGCGCTGCAGCCCTTTTTAATACAGCTGAGTATATTTAGTTGCGCAACTCTAGCGGTAGTGAAAAGCGTACATTTTCTTCGATACCGTTGAGTTCACTGCACTCGGAGCCGGTCATTTTTTGTAGTTTTGCAACTACATCCTGGACCAAATTCTCCGGTGCCGAGGCGCCGGCACTGATGCCGATACCATTTTTTCCCTCTAGCCATGCGGCGTCAATATGAGCAGCGCCATCAATTAAATAAGCTTCGGCGCCACAGCGCTCGGCCAATTCACGCAGACGATTGGAGTTGGAGCTGTTAACAGAGCCCACAACCAGCACTAGATCACACTCCAGCGCCAACTGCTTAATGGCATCTTGACGGTTGGTGGTGGCGTAGCAAATGTCGTCTTTTTTCGGCCCTCTAATAGCTGGAAATTTAGCTCGCAAGGCGGCGATCACCTTGGCGGTGTCATCCATCGAGAGGGTAGTCTGAGTAACATAGGCAAATTGAGTGGGGTCTTCAACCACCAGAGCCGCGACATCTGCCTCGTCTTCTACCAGATACATGGCGCCGCCATTGGTTGTGTCGTACTGGCCCATGGTGCCCTCAACTTCTGGGTGCCCTTGGTGACCGATCAACACACATTCCATACCGGCGCGACTGAATTGAGTCACCTCCATATGCACTTTAGTCACCAGTGGACAGGTGGCATCAAAAATTTTTAACTGACGGCCTTCGGCTGACTTGCGCACGGCTTGCGAGACGCCATGAGCGCTAAAAATAACGATGACATCGTCTGGCACCTCTTCCAACTCTTCGACAAAAATGGCACCGCGATCTTTTAATGTATCGACCACATATTTATTGTGCACCACTTCATGACGCACATAAATCGGCGCTCCAAAGATATCCAGCGCCCGATTGACTATGTCGATGGCTCTATCGACACCGGCGCAAAAACCGCGCGGGTTAGCTAATTTTATTTGCATTAAACATCGACCTGCTGCACGTCGATAATCTCCACTTGAAAATGCACATTGCGACCCGCCAAAGGATGATTAAAGTCGATGATCACTTCATCGTCATCAAAACTTTCTACTACACCCGGCATCTCGGATTTCTGAGCATCGGCAAAAGAGATCATCAAGCCTTCGATTAAGTCGACATCCTTAAACTGCTTACGTGGAAACTGCTGCAGGTTGTTAGGATTCCTAACACCGAAGCCTTTCTCGGGCGGAATAATAAAAGTATCACAGGCGCCCGCTTGCAGACCGTAAATAGCCTGCTCAAACCCAGGCATCAGCTTGCCATCGCCGACGGTAAACGTCGCAGCGTCTTTATCGAACGTGGAGTCGATAACCGCACCATCGCTAAATTTAAGCGCAAAGTTCAAGGTCACTCGAGTGCCATCGGCAACTTTTACAAGATCAATAACATCTGACATATCTAATACTCTAAATTTTTTTAATCATTAGCACTGTCGTCTTTAGCGCCGAAAAACATATCCCAAAGCAACATGGCCGCACCAATACAGATCGCCGCATCGGCAATATTAAATGCCGGCCAGTAATGTCCTTGATAATGCATTGATATAAAGTCGACCACATAGCCGAGAGCGACGCGGTCATATAAGTTACCAATAGCGCCGCTAAGCACCAGCGCCAGGGCGCAGGCCTCCCAGCGTTTAGCTTGGCCCAAACGTGCTATCCACACCGTTAGCACCACGCTAACACCTGCGGCAATCACGCCAAAGAACCAGCGCTGCCAACCGCCGGCATCGCTTAAAAAACTAAAGGCGGCACCGGTATTATGCAGCAAAGTAAAATTAAAGAACGATGTCACCCATACCGGCTCGGCGTAAATTAACTGCTCAGTAGCGATAAACTTGGTCAGCTGATCGAGCACGATCAACACCAGAGCCAGCGCATACCAGCACCAAGTCGCCTTGCTCAACTTAAACAAAACGGCGCGCCTCGTCAGCAACATCAATAGAGCCGAATACATAGACGACACTGCCTAGTTCCTCAGCATGACAGGCGCCAACAACCACCTGACCATTAAAATTATCAATCATACTTCTGACCCTGTTTATGCAAACTTGCGGCTTTCGCCTTCGCCGTCAATATTGTTGACACAACGTCCGCAGATTTCTTCATGCCCGACATGAGTACCCACATCGTCAATATGATGCCAGCAGCGCGCGCACTTGGCGCCCTCGGACTTCACTACGGTGACCGACAGCCCCTCTACATCGGTACTAACAGCATCGCCACTGGCGCCAACATTTTCATCAGACAATACCGTCTTTGAGCAAATTAACACAAAGCGCAGTTCGTTCTGCAGTGCTGTTAACTTACTTTTCAAGTTCGCCGAGCAGTACAGCGTTACTTCAGCTTCGAGCGAACCACCAATCACACCGTCGCCCCGCGCCTGTTCAATCACCTTGTTCACCGAAGTCTTTACATCGCTAATCAAATTCCAGTAATCAGTGCCCATGGCTGCATCGGCAGACAAGCGTGGCAAGTCATACCAGCTGGCAACAAATACCGGCTCAGCGTGTTCTCCCGGCAGTTTCTGCCACAATTCATCGGCAGTAAAGCTAAGAATAGGCGCGATCCAGCGAGTGAATGCCTCACTAATATGATAGAGCGCCGTCTGCGCCGAGCGACGCGGCAAGCCGTCGGTTTTGGCAGTGTACTGGCGATCTTTAATGATATCCAGATAGAAACCGCCCAGTTCCAGCACGCAAAAGTTGTGCAGCTTCTGATAGATCTGGTGCAGATTGTAGCTGTCGTAAGCCGCGACAATTTCATCTTGCAACTGCGCCGCGCGCTCAACAATCCAGCGATCCAGAGCCACCATATTCTCTGGTGCCACTAAATCTGTGGCCGGTTCAAAGCCGTTGAGGTTAGAAAGCATAAAACGCGCGGTGTTGCGAATACGGCGGTAAGAGTCGGCGGTGCGCTTAAGAATCTCGTCGGACACGCGCATCTCAGTGCTAAAATCGGTGGCCGCGACCCACAGGCGCAGCACATCGGCACCCAGATCATTGATCACCTTCTGCGGTGGCACGGTATTGCCAATTGATTTGGACATTTTCTTGCCCTCGGCGTCGACTACAAAGCCATGCGTGAGGACAGTCTTATAAGGCGCTACGCCATTCATCGCCATAGAGGTTTTCAACGATGACTGGAACCAACCGCGGTGCTGATCCGACCCTTCGAGGTATAAATCGGCTGGGAAGTTAAGCTCTGGGCGGCGCTTCAGAACCGACTCATGGGTGACACCTGAATCGAACCAAACATCTAAAGTGTCGGTGACCTTGGAGTAGTTACCGGCGTCGTCACCGAGCAGAGTGGCTGCATCTAGGTCAAACCAGGCATCCATGCCCTGTTCCTCTACCAGCAGTGCGACCTCTTCAATCAAGCGAGACGTCTCAGGATGTAGCTCTTGTGTATCTTTATGTACGAACAGAGCAATAGGTACGCCCCAAGTACGTTGACGCGAAATACACCAGTCGGGGCTGGAGTCGAGCATTGAGTCAATGCGAGCGCGACCCCAATCGGGCAACCACTCCACTGCTTCGGTGGCCTTTTTCACATCGGCCAGCAGATTGTTCTTAGTCATACTCACAAACCACTGCGGCGTGGCGCGAAAGATCAGCGGTGTTTTGGTGCGCCAGCAGTGCGGGAAGCTGTGAGTGATCTTGCCCTGGGCCAGAAGTGCGCCCTTGTCTTCGAGAACAGTTAGTACTTTTTCGTCGACCTTATACACATGCTCGCCGGCAAATAACTCGACATCGCTACGGTAGATACCGCTGTCATCAATGTAGTTAAGCGTGCCTATGTCGTACTTGCGGCCGACAATAAAGTCATCGACGCCGTGATCGGGGGCGGTATGGACACAACCGGTACCTGCCTCAACAGTAACATGGTCGCCGAGAATAATTGGCACCTCACGAGTGTAGAAAGGATGCTGCAACAGCAGGTTTTCAAGTTCCTCGCCCTTAACACGACCGACAATGGCAAAGTCCTCAAGTCCAGCGCGCTTCATTACGCCTTCATACAAGGCTTCAGCCAATACTAATCTTTCAGCACCGCTCTCACTTTCTATTTGCACCACTACATAGTCAAGTTCAGCCCCCAAACTCACTGCCTGATTGGCAGGCAGAGTCCACGGTGTGGTAGTCCAAATAACCACTGTCAATTCACCCTCGCCGCTCAAACCTTCGATCTTGCTGGCAAAAGCAGCCTGATCGGCGGCGCTAAACTTCACATCGATGGAGAAACTAGTCTTATCCTGATACTCAACTTCCGCTTCGGCCAGAGCCGAGCCGCCCACCACACTCCAATAAACCGGCTTAAAACCTTTATGTAGATGACCATTATCGGCGATCTTGCCGAGCGAGCGAATAATGTCGGCCTCGACTTTATAATCCATAGTCAGGTAAGGGTTGTTCCACTCACCGAGCACGCCTAGGCGAATAAAGTCTTTCTTCTGACCTTCAACTTGACGCGCAGCGTATTCGCGGCATTTTTGACGGAAAGCTTTGTAGTCGAGTTTTTTGCCGGCTTTGCCGTGTTTCTTCTCAACATTGTGCTCAATCGGCAGACCGTGGCAGTCCCAGCCAGGAATATAAGGTGCATCGAAGCCACTAATAGTCTTGGCTTTAACGATAATATCTTTCAGAATTTTGTTAACCGAGTGACCAATATGAATGTCGCCATTGGCGTAGGGAGGACCATCGTGAAGAATAAACTGCTCACACCCGGCGCGGGCCTTACGAATGGTTTGGTAGAGTTCGTTTTGAGTCCAGCCCTTGAGCATACCCGGCTCGCGCTGAGCCAAGTTAGCCTTCATGGCGAAGCCAGTTTTGGGCAAGTTCAGTGTCGCTTTGTAGTCAGGCGCTTTATTGTCGGTCATCTGAGTCTCGGTCGTTTTATCTAATTTTTAAGTATTAAAATACGTTCGGGCATCATTGATGTCCCGCTCGATATGTTGCTTTAACACATCGATAGAGCTAAATTTCTGTTCATCGCGCAATTTAGTGCAAAAACACACCCTGATGCAGCTGCCATAGATATCGCCATCGAAGTCAAAAATATGCACTTCTAGCAACGGCTTACTGTCACCAGCAACTGTGGGGCGAACACCAACATTGGCGACGCCGCGCAAAAGCTCGCCGCTGGGCAGCTTAATCGTAACCGCAAACACACCGCTAAGCGGCGATCGATAGCGTTTCAACTGAACATTGGCGGTGGGCACACCAATGGTACGGCCAACCTGCTGACCATAGATTACCCGTCCTGAAATACCGTAGGGCTGGCCCAGTTGCTCCTCGGCCAAAGCAAAGTCGCTAGCGGCCAATGCTTGGCGAATACGGGTGCTACTAGCTCTATCGCCACTAATTTCCAACGTTTTGCTGTCAGCAACAGAAAAGTCTGCCCGCTTCCCCCACCTGCGCAGCGACTCAAAATCGCCACGACGGTCACAGCCAAAGCGAAAGTCATCGCCTACCACCAAATGTTTAACGCCTAGTCCATCAAGCAGCACAGTTTGCACAAACTCATCGGCGGTCAGCTCCGCCAACTTGACGTCAAAACGCAGACACAGCACTCGATCAATGCCAGCGGCGAACAATGCCGTGAGCTTCTCACGCAGACGCATCAAACGCGCAGGGGCTTTGTCGCCACAAAAATACTCATTCGGCTGCGGCTCAAACACCATCGCTACCGATGGCAAACGCAGCTGCTTAGCCTTGGCAACCACCTGTTCAAGAATCGCCCTGTGGCCTAAGTGCACGCCATCAAAAGCCCCAATAGTCACTACACTACCTTTATGCCTAGGCGCCAAAGAGTGCAGACCACGAATCAACTCGCCGCCGATAGGCGCGATTAACGAGGTTGTTGAAGCGGCTTTGGCCTGAGTTGTTGTCACTGCTGTCATCACTGGCAAAACAAAGGCGCAAGTATAGCAAAAGCCAAGGCGCTCGTCCCTGCTTGACGTTAGAATTAGAAAGTTACAAAGACTACAAACAAAAACAGCAGCCGAAGCTGCTGTTTTTGTTTGTAGTTCAGGCCTATCGAACAGGTATGCTTAATAGGCCTGAGAAGTATTTTTAAACGATGTCTAATAGCTCAACATCAAATACCAAGGTGGCGAATGGGCCGATAGCACCGCCGGCACCGCGCTCACCGTAAGCGAGGTTGTGTGGCACAGTCAGGCGCCATTTTGAACCGGAAGGCATCAACTGCAGTGCTTCGGTCCAACCGGCTATAACGCCGTTAACTGGAAATTCAGCAGGCTCGCCGCGATCAACAGAGCTGTCAAAAACGGTTCCGTCGGTCAGTGTGCCATGGTAATGAGTGCGTACAGTACTCGAAGCACTTGGCTTGTCACCCGCGCCCGCAGTCAAAATTTCGTACTGCAGGCCACTTTCCAGAGTCACAACACCCTCTTTTTTGGCGTTTTCAGCTAGAAAGTTCTCACCGTCAGCAACAACATCTTTATGCTGCTCAGCCGATTTGGACTGCATCTGCTCGCGAATCAGGCCGAAAGCGGCGTTCAGATCTTCATCTGACACCTGAGAGGCGATACCGGCCAAAATGTCGGTAACACCGGCAGCAACCGCAGCAGCGTCGATGCCTTCAAATGGGTTAGAGGCCAACTGCTCGCCCAACTGGCGACCGATGCCGTAACTGGCTTGGGATTGTGGAGTACTAAATTGCTCAGACATGAAACATAACCTTTACAGAGATAATCAAAAAGTGGTGCAATTGTAACAGAAAGGCATCTTGCGAAGCCCGTTCGATTCACATAGAGTTTGACCTCAGATTTTCAATTAAAACGTCAAGGATTTTCACCATGAAAAAGACCCTAGCAACTGTCGCCATCGCGGCCGCACTCAGCGCAGCCGTTTCTGCCCAAGCTTTCGACATTGGCGGTTTGCTGGATGGCAACGAAGAAAACTTGGTAGACAGCGCCAAGGCTGCCGCTGTCAGCAGTGACACTTCAGTGAACACCAATGCCAATATGAAGAGTCAAGGCCTACTCGATCTTCTCGGCTCGCAACTAGACGTCAGTCCAATTCAAGCCGCTGGTGGTATGGGCGCATTGATGGGTTTGGCTAACAGCTCGCTGCCCACCGAATACAGCCAACAGCTAAACTCACTCTTGCCGGGTCTAAAATCATCTTCTGCCGGTGGCAACAGCCTGACGAGCTCTTTGTTGGGCAGTGTCACTGACATGGACTCGGTCAAGACCGCCTTCTCTGCGCTGGGCATGGACCCATCTATGGTTAATCAGTTTGTTCCCTTGATTACAGGGTATTTAGGCGACTCATCCGGCACCCCAGGCCTTATGAGTGCCTTGAGCAGCGTCTGGAAATAATCACGATCAAGGCCTCTTAAACTGCGACTTCTCATCAGGCAACCCTACCTTATGAGAGCCTTGAATAGCGCCTGAGAATAAGCATAATTAAAGGACTCTTCTACTCAGGCGAATCGGGCGATTC
>CAWVSV010000016.1:0-33687 GCA_963933095.1 uncultured Cellvibrionales bacterium | reverse complement strand
GTTCAAATCCTGCCCCCGCTACCAATTTTAATCTTGTATTACGGTTAAAATGAAAGTGAAGTGCTATTGGCAGCGTTATGCCAAATATTGATGCGGGGTGGAGCAGTCTGGTAGCTCGTCGGGCTCATAACCCGAAGGCCGTAGGTTCAAATCCTGCCCCCGCTACCAAATTTAAAACGATGTCTTGTAGCTGAAAGCCCGATGGGCTCCCTCTCTAAAGGACATCGTAGGTCGCGCAGGTCGCAGAGTTAAAATCCTGTCCCCGCTACCAAATTTAAACGATAACGAAAGATAATTTTCGATATCGGGATGTTGCGAGAAGTCGCAGTGTCATGAAAAAGCCCCTTTATGGGGTTTTTTTGTATTTGTCGCTCGCGACAAGTGGCCGAGGTGTTCTTCTCGGTGGACAGTAGTCGCAGAGGCCTGCGGCGGTATCAGTAGGATGGGCCTCGGGCCCATTTTTTGTGCCTGTTAATAAATGCCGCACAGGGTGTGCGGCCGCGGCCATGAGCCAGCGGTAGTACCCTAAATACCAGAAAATTCACACATTTGCGCCAGTACTTGCGGTGCACTGTTTAAAATATTCTGGCACGAAAATTTTAAACAGTAGGTAGAGAGAGGTGATTGCCGAATGGCGTCAAAGCACGATGAACTACGCGCTCTAATCGAGCCGGTTGTAGAGTCTATGGGCTGTGAGCTCTGGGGTCTTGAGTATCTAACGCAGGGTCGTCATGCCACGCTGCGTCTTTTTATTGATAAAGAAGACGGTATCTTGGTTGAGGACTGCGCCAATGTCAGCCGTCAGGTCAGTGCAGTAATGGATGTAGAAGATCCTATTAGCTGCGAGTATTCCCTCGAAGTGTCATCGCCAGGTGCTGATCGCGCGCTCTATTCACTCGATCAGTATCAGCGTTATATTGGTGAAAAAGTGAAAATTCAATTGCGCGTGCCCTTCGAGGGACGTCGTAAATTTACCGGCATACTCAATGCAGTAGAGTCGGATGATGTTGTGGTGGTTGTAGATAAAGAAGAGTTTCTACTACCAATTGGTTCCATTGATAAGGCGAACATTATTCCCCGCTTTTAACGGTTGAATATGTACGAGGCACACTTATGAGCAAAGAAATTTTACTAGTTGCAGATGCCGTTTCCAACGAGAAAGGTGTCGAAAAAGGCATCATCTTCGAGGCAATTGAGCTGGCACTGGCCACTGCAACAAAGAAACGCTACACCGATGAAGATTCCACCATCTCCGTAGTTATTGACCGCGAGACTGGCGACTACATGACTCATCGCAGCTGGGAAGTTATGGCCGACGATGTTATGGCGCTTCTTGGCACTCAGTTTACTCTGGAAGAGGCGCACGAAAAAGACGAAAGTCTGGTGGTCGGCGATGTCTTTGAAGAGCAGGTAGAGAATGTTGGTTTTGGCCGTATTGCCGCCCAAACCGCTAAGCAAGTAATTGTACAAAAGGTGCGTGAAGCTGAGCGCGCCAAGATGGTTGAAGACTATAAAGACCGCGTTGGCGAACTGATTAACGGCACAGTTAAAAAAGTAACCCGCGACAACGTTATTGTTGATCTAGGCAATAACACCGAGGGTTTGTTGCCTCGCAGCGAGCTAGTGGGGCGTGAGATATTCCGCATGGGCGACCGTGTGCGTTCCTTCTTGCAGGATGTTCGGCATGAGCAGCGCGGCCCGCAGTTGTTTTTGAGTCGCGCCTGTTCAGAGATGCTGGTTGAGCTATTTAAAATTGAAGTACCGGAAATTTCTGAAGAAATCATCCAAATTAAAGGTGCGGCTCGTGATCCTGGTTCACGCGCCAAAATTGCCGTGACTACTAATGACGGCCGCATTGATCCTATTGGCGCCTGTGTCGGTATGCGCGGAGCGCGCGTACAGGCAGTATCCAATGAGCTGGGCAACGAGCGGGTTGATATCATTCTTTGGGATGATAATCCGGCTCAATTTGTGATTAATGCCATGGCGCCGGCCGAAATTGAATCTATCGTGGTTGACGAAGACAGCAACTCTATGGATGTTGCGGTCAATAACGAAACTTTGGCTATGGCCATTGGCCGCGGCGGTCAAAATGTACGTCTGGCTTCAGAGCTAACCGGCTGGACCGTCAACGTCATGAGCGTTGAAGACTGGCAGGGCAAGCAGCAGCAGGAGTCTGGTAATAGTATTGAGACCTTTATGCTGGCGCTTGATGTCGACCAAGAGATGGCTGAAATTCTGGTTGAAGAAGGTTTTACCGGTCTTGAAGAGGTCGCTTACGTGCCGCTTGAAGAAATGCTGGCAATTGATGGCTTTGATGAAGATATGGCCGAAGAGCTTCGCTCGCGTGCGAAAGATGCACTGCTGACACAGGCTCTGGCTGGCGAAGAAAAGCTGGAAAATACCGAGCCGGCAGAAGACCTGTTGACAATGGAGGGCATGGATAAACATCTAGCCTTTGTATTGGCCAGCAAGGGCATTATTACTATGGAAGACCTAGCTGAGCAGGCTGTTGATGACTTGCTGGACGTTGAAGGTCTCGACCCAGAGCGCGCTGCAGCGCTGATTATGAAAGCGCGCGAACCTTGGTTCGCCGCTGAAGAAACCACCGGTGACGCAGTGTAATACCCGGATCTACGACTGAGGAATTAAGATGGCTGAAGTAACAGTAACAGAACTCGCCAAGTCAGTAGGTGCCCCGGTAGAGCGCCTGTTGAAGCAAATGAAAGACGCGGGATTAAAGCAATCCAGCGCCGACGCCGCTGTGTCCGACGAAGAAAAGCAGACTCTGCTGACCTTCTTAAAGAACAGCCACGGTGAAGTACCTGCAGAAAAGGGTAAAATCACCCTAAAACGCAAAACTACCAGCACTTTGAAAGCGGGTTCAGGCCGTAAGACTGTGAACGTTGAAGTTCGCAAGAAGCGCACCTATGTAAAGCGTGACGATGCTGAAGTGCAGGCAGAAGAAGCGGCGGCTGTTGAAGCAGCGGCTGCTGTAGTGGCGGCCGAAGCAGCGGAAGCGGCAGCGGCGGCAGTGATTGCGGCGGCCAACCAAAAAGCCTTGGACGAAGCCAAAGCCGTGGAAGACGCTCAAGCTAAGAAAGCAGACAAGGCCGAAGCTGCGGCCAAAGAAGCTGAGGCTACGGCCGCTAAAGCTGAGGCTAAAGCTAAGGCAAATGAAAAAGCACATCGCGAAGCTGACGCAAAAGCCGATGCGGCAGCCAAGGCTAAAGCCGAGAAAGAAAATAAAGCGGTAGAGCCGCCAGTACAACGCTCTTATGCCGATGACGTGGAAGCTATGCGTCAGGCCGCTATCTTGCGCCGCAAAGCTGAAGAAGCGAAGAGAAAAGCCGCTCAAGCCGCTAAGCTCAAGGCCAAGGCCGAAGAGAAGCGTCAGGAAGAAGAAGACAAGGCGGTTAGACAAGCCGCACGTATTGCCGCAGAAAAAGCAGAAAAAGCAGAAAAAGCAGCGCCCAAGCCTGCGGCCAAAACCGCGGCCAAGCCTGCGACTAATACTGCCACAACCGATGCTGACAAAGCTAAGCCAAAAACTAAGACTCCGCACGCTTTCCGTAATGCAGCAGCGCCTGCTGGCGGTGGTCGCGAAGAACTAACGGCTAAGAAAAAGCCGGCTAGTCGCGGTGCCGGTGGCAAGAAGAAGGGCAACAAGAAAGACTTACTGAACATCAAGGACGATCTCTGGGAAGACAAGCGCAAGCATAAGTCTTTCCGTGCTATTGCCAAGATGAACAACAAGCACGGATTCAAGAAGCCAACCGATCAAATTACTCACGAAGTTGAGATATTTGAGGGCATGACCGTTTCTGAACTGGCTCAGGGTATGGCCATTAAGGCCGGCTCGATTGTTAAAAGTTTGATGAAAATGGGCGTTATGGCGACCATGAATCAGCCGCTGGACATCGAGACCTCACAGTTAATTGTTGAAGAGACCGATCACAGTTTCAAGATCCGCAGCGAAAACGCGGTTGAAGAACAGCTTGAGCAAGACACTGCGGTTGAAGGTGAGATGGTCACTCGTGCGCCGGTTGTTACCGTTATGGGTCATGTTGACCACGGTAAGACCTCGCTGCTCGACTACATTCGCGAAACTAAGGTGACCTCTGGCGAAGCCGGTGGTATTACCCAGCACATTGGCGCCTATCGCGTTAAGACCAATCAGGGCGAAATTGCCTTCTTGGATACTCCTGGACACGCCGCTTTTACCGCTATGCGTGCTCGCGGCGCTCAGTGTACTGATGTCGTTATTCTGGTGGTGGCTGCTGATGATGGTGTTATGCCGCAGACCGAAGAAGCGATCTTGCATTCTAAGGCCGCAGGCGTGCCGATGGTTGTTGCTATTAATAAATGCGACAAAGAAACTGCTGATCCAGATCGCGTTAAAAACGAGCTGGTGGCTAAAGGTGTTGTACCCGAAGATTGGGGTGGTGATACTCAGTTTATCCAGGTGTCTGCACATTCCGGCCAAGGCATTGATGAGCTGTTAGAGGCTATTTCTTTGCAGGCCGAATTACTGGAATTGAAGGCGATCGCCGATGTTCCTGCTAAAGGTGTGGTCATTGAGTCTCGCGTCGACAAAGGGCGCGGTGTGGTTGCCACCATTCTGGTGCAGAGCGGTACTTTGAACCGTGCCGACGTATTGCTGGCCGGCGAGAGCTCGGGTCGTGTACGTGCGATGGTCGATGAAACCGGCCAAAAGGTAGACACGGCCGGACCTTCAACTCCTGTCGAAATTCTAGGTTTGGATGTTGCGCCTAATGCCGGTGATGACTTTGTGGTTATTGCCGATGAGCGCAAGGCCCGTGAGATCGCTGAGCACCGTGCTATCACGGCACGTGAAGACTTCATGCGTCGCCAACAGGCCGCTAAGCTTGAAAACATGTTTGCCGACATGGGCGCCGACCAGAAGAAAGTGCTTCCTGTTGTGGTCAAGTCTGATGTGCGCGGGTCTATGGAAGCGATTCAGGCATCACTGCTCGAACTCGGTAACGACGAAGTTCAGGTGAATGTGATCTCCTCTGGCGTTGGTGGCATTACCGATAACGACATCAACTTGGCGGCTAGTGCTGGCGCAATTGTGGTGGGCTTTAATGTTCGCGCCGGTGCCGAAACTCGCGCTCTGGCCGAGAAAGAAGCCGTTGATATTCGCTACTACAGCATCATCTATCAACTACTAGACGATGTGAAAGCGGCTCTGTCGGGCATGCTAGATCCTGAACGTGTGGAAGAGATTGTTGGTATCGCCAATGTGCGTGAAGTCTTTAGTTCGCCTAAGTTTGGTCAAGTGGCCGGTTGTATGGTGGTTGAAGGTACGGTTTACCGCAACAAGCCGATTCGTGTATTGCGCGACAATGTCGTGATCTTCGAGGGCGAGCTGGAATCTCTGCGTCGCTTTAAAGATGACGTCAATGACGTTCGCAATGGTACTGAGTGTGGTATCGGCGTGAAGAACTATGACGTTAAGGTCGGTGACCAGATCGAAGTGTTTGATGTTAAAGAAGTTGCTCGCCAGCTCTAATTGCTAGCGAAGTCACGCCGCCGCCCCGAGTGATTTGTCACTCGGGGCGTCTGTGTTTTAGAGGTATATGAAAAATGGCACGAGAATTTAAGCGTTCCGACCGCGTCGGCGATGCAATTCAGCGCAACGTAGCCCAGCTGATTCAGCAGGAAGTGCGCGACCCGCGCATTGGTATGGTAAATATTAATGACGTAGTGGTGACCCGCGATCTGGCTTACGCCAAGATCTATGTCACCTTTGTAGGCAGTGAAAGCGATGAGGAGAGTATTGAAGCCGCCAAGTTGCTAAACAAGGCGTCCGGTTTTATCCGCGCGCAGCTGTCAAAAGAGATGAAGATGCGCTCTACCCCCCGCCTCACCTTTTATTATGACAAAACTGCTGTTCATGGTCAGGCACTGTCGTACTTGATCGATAAGGCGGTCGCTTCCGATAAACACGCAGACGAAGATAAAAGCGCAGACAGTGAGGGAGAGGCTTAGTGGGCAGGAAAAAGCGCGGCCGTCCGATTGATGGCGTAATTTTGCTGAACAAGAGCGCGGGCATGTCATCTAATGATGCTTTGCAAAAAGCTAAACGCATGCTGTTTGCCCAAAAAGCCGGGCATACCGGCAGCCTAGACCCGCTGGCAACAGGTGTGTTGCCGCTTTGCTTTGGTGAGGCGACCAAGTTTTCTCAGTATTTACTCAATGCAGACAAGCGTTATCGCAGCACCTTTCGTTTGGGGATGACCACCGACACTAGTGACGCCGATGGTGAAACGCTGACTGAAGTGGATACTCGCGCGGTCACCCGCGAACAGGTCGAAGAGTCATTGGAGCAGTTTCGCGGTGAAATTTCGCAAATTCCCAGTATGTATTCGGCACTTAAGCACAATGGTACGCCGCTGTATAAATTGGCGCGTGAAGGTATTACCGTTGAGCGCCAGCCGCGCCATGTGACTATCTACTCGCTGGAGTTGCTTGATTTTCGCCCTGGCCATGCGGCTGAGGTCGATGTGGATGTGCGCTGCTCAAAAGGCACTTATATTCGCTCCATCGCCGAAGACCTCGGTCACGAACTCGGTTGTGGCGGCCATGTTAAGGCGCTGCATCGCAGTGAAGCTGGGCCGTTTAAAGAGGCCGACTCCATTACCCTTGATGCACTTTATGACGAGCGCGGCGAGCAGGGCCCAGAAGTGTTGGATCATCACCTAATGCCCATGGACACTCCAGTTGCCGACTTACCGGCATTAATTTTGCCAGATGACAGCGCGCATTATTTTCGTATGGGCAACCCAGTAATGGATCACGGGGTCTTTCGCGCCGGTGACGTAGGTGATAAAGTGCGTGTGTTTATTGAATCTGGTGATTTTTTAGGCATGGGAGAGCTGACTGACGATGGTCGTGTCGCGCCCAAGCGCTTGGTAGTTAAAACTATCGATGAGACGCCAGTAGACTAAAATTTGTTCGTATTGCTGTTTAACGATAGCCGTATGAATAATACTTAGCCTCCCTGTAAGTGTGCACGGGCAGGCTGAATTATCTTATTGCACATTAATTGAGGATATTATCATGGCATTAAGTGCTGTTGAAAAAGCTGAAGTAGTTAAAGAATACGCCCAATCTGAAGGCGATACAGGTTCTCCTGAAGTACAGGTTGCATTGTTGACTCACAACATCAACAAGTTGCAGGGTCACTTCGGTGAGCATAATCACGACCACCACTCTCGCCGCGGTCTGATCCGCATGGTAAACCAGCGTCGCAAGCTGCTGGATTACTTGAAAGGCAAGAAGGTTGAGCGTTATTCTGCTCTAATCAAGAAGCTTGGCCTACGTCGCTAAGATTCGCTATACCCGCCTCACAGCGGGTATATTTTTATGGCTTTAGTGTCCATAAAAATGCCCAAGAATTTACCCGCACAGCTTTTAAGTTGGGCGGGTTTCTTCGATTAAGAGTGTTGTTATTTGGCACTTAAAATCGCAGAAATAGTAAACAAAGTAACAAATACATAACGCATGTAATGTAGGCCAATGGCAATCCGATGCAGTGATTGCCGCAATAAAAAAGGAAATTTCTGTGAATCCAATCGTTAAGACTTTTCAGTTCGGCGACCAAACCGTCACTCTAGAAACTGGCCGTATTGCGCGTCAGGCAACCGGTGCGGTAATGGTTACCATTGGTGAGACCAGTGTTCTCACTACCGTGGTAGGCTCTAAAGAAGCCGATCCAACACGCGGTTTCTTCCCCCTGTCTGTGCACTATATCGAGAAAGCTTACGCCGCAGGTAAGATCCCCGGTGGTTTCTTCAAGCGTGAAGGGCGCCCAAATGAAAAAGAAACTCTGACCTCGCGCCTGATTGACCGTCCGATCCGCCCGCTGTTTCCTAAAGGTTTTATGAATGAAGTGCAGGTTGTCTGTACTGTCATGTCTACCGACAAGAAAAATGATCCAGATATCGCCGCTATGATCGGTACTTCTGCGGCTCTGTCTATCTCTGGTATTCCTTTTGCCGGCCCTATCGGTGCTGCGCGCGTCGGTTATACCGAATCCGAAGGCTATCTGCTCAACCCAAGCTATGAAACTTTGGCTAGCTCAGAGCTAGACATGGTCGTTGCCGGTACGCAAGATGCTGTACTAATGGTTGAATCTCAAGCTAATGAGCTGCCAGAAGATATCATGCTGGGCGCGGTACTTTATGCCCATCAAGAAATGCAGGCGGTTGTACAAGCGGTTGCAGAGCTGGCGAAAGACGCAGGTAAGCCAGTCTGGGACTGGAGCGCCGAAGTCGAAAATGCGGGTTTGAAAGCGGCTATTGAGCAAAACTTCGCCGACTCTATCGGTATTGCTTATCGCATCACCGATAAAGCCAAGCGCTACGAGCGCCTGGGCGAGCTGCGCACGCAAGCCGTAGCCGAGCTGATGAGCGAAGAAGCCAATGTTAATAGCGACGACGTTAAAAAGTCTTTTGCTAAGATGGAAAAACATATTGTTCGCACTCGCATCGTTGCCGGTGAGCCGCGTATCGACGGTCGCGACAACGCCACTGTGCGTGCCATTGGTTCTGAAGTTGCCATACTGCCAAAAACTCACGGTTCAGCACTGTTTACTCGCGGTGAAACTCAGGCGATTGTAGTGGCTACCTTGGGCAATGCTCGCGATGCTCAAATCATTGATGCATTGGAAGGCGAGCGCAAAGATCCCTTCATGTTGCACTACAACTTCCCTCCTTACTCGGTAGGCGAGTGTGGTCGTATGGGCTTCACCGGACGTCGTGAAGTGGGCCACGGTCGCTTAGCGCGCCGCGGTGTTGCTGCTGTACTGCCAAGTCAGGAAGAGTTTCCCTACACCATTCGCGTGGTCTCTGAGATTACCGAATCCAACGGTTCAAGCTCTATGGCTTCTGTGTGCGGTACTTCTCTGGCGCTGATGGATGCCGGTGTACCGATTAAGGCGCCGGTTGCCGGAATCGCTATGGGTCTGGTGAAAGAAGACAACGGCTTTGCCGTACTCACCGATATCCTCGGGGACGAAGACCACCTCGGTGACATGGACTTTAAAGTTGCTGGTACCGCCAATGGTCTGACTGCACTACAGATGGATATCAAGATTGAAGGCATCACCGAAGAGATCATGGAAATTGCACTAGAGCAGGCGCTGTCTGCTCGTTTGCATATTCTCGGTGAGATGAATAAGGTTATCTCTGAAGGTCGTAAAGAAGTGAGCGACAACGCGCCGCGCTTCGAAGTCATCAAGGTACACCCAGATAAAATCCGTGACATTATCGGTAAAGGTGGCGCTACTATCCGCGCTATCACCGAAGAGACCGGTGCTTCTATCGACATCGACGACGACGGCAACGTCAAGATCTACTCCGCTGATGGCGACGCTCTGCGCGCTGCGGTTGACCGTATTGGAGAGATTACCGCTGAGGCCGAAATAGGTGCCATCTACGAAGGCAAGGTTGCTCGTATCGTCGACTTCGGTGCCTTTATCAACATTCTGCCGGGTAAAGATGGTCTTGTGCATATTTCTCAAATCGCCGACGAGCGCGTTGAGTCTGTGTCGGACTACCTTAAAGAAGGCCAGATGGTAAAAGTTAAATGTCTGGATGTTGATCAGCGCGGCCGTATTAAGCTGTCGATGAAAGAAGTAAAAACTGAAGCTGCCGGCACAGAAGCTCCCGCTGCTGCTGAGTAATAGTTTCTAGCTTCAAACTAGTGACGCTTTAAAACCCGGCCGAGGCAACTCAGCCGGGTTTTATTTTGGAAAATGATTATGTTTAGGACAATTACGAATTTATTAATACTCGCCTTTACTCTGCTGTCGCAAGTTGTGCTGGCAGAAGAAGAATTTTGTCTTAGCGGCGGTTTTAGCAGTGGCTACAGTTGCGCCGCGGATAAAGCGCTGGGCAGCCGTAAAGCGCTATTCAGTGTGCAGATTTTGGCGCAAACTGGCGCGCAGGATGAATTGATGAGTCGTCTGAAATTGCCCTTGCTGGACAGTATTCTTGTCTCAGATAGCCAGAGCTTTTACTACTTGGGCAACTACCCAGAAATCAAAGCCGCCTGGGATGATTTGCAGCGGGTGAAAAAATTACTGGCCTCCGAGGTGTTGCTGTATCGGCCAACACTGGTCAGCTATGCGCGCCGGGGAGACTCAATACCGCGTATCCGTATGGTGGAGCAGGGCAGTGAAAAGTTAGCAGCTAAGACTAATTTAGCCCTCCAACCTGAAGCCTCTAACGCAGCGGAAGGGCTCGGTAACACCGGGCAAAAAGACCTAGGCGGGGCTATAGCCGACAGTGCTACTTTCTACGCTGTTGAGCTGCAGACATTTAAAACCGAGCTGGCCCGAGCGGAGTTTGTTAGTGAGTACAGCGACTTTGAATTCTACTGCCGTCGCCATAGTAACGGTGTCTATACCAGCTATTTGGGGATATTTGAAGATCATGCAAGTGCTTCTGAATACTTGCAGCGAGTCGATGCTTTCGCCCACTTAAATCCGCATATTATAAAGCTAAGCAACGTTGAGATGATTGGCTGTTAATGATGCTTTGGGTGTATTAGCTAAACCCCTGCGCATCAGTAGGAAATACACCGCTCTTAACATCGGCCACATACTTAGCCAATGCACTGGGTATGTCGGCGGTCTCTAATAGAAAATTCTTGGAGAACTTCGGTGGCTGCTCGGTGAGGCCGAGTATGTCGTTAATGACTAGTACCTGCGCGTCGGTGCCCGCACCCGCGCCAATGCCAATAGTAGCCATGCCGACAGTGGCGGTTATTTTAGCGGCCAAATCGCTCGGCACGCATTCTAGCACCACCAAATCTGCACCGGCGGCATCCATAGCTTTGGCGTCGGCAATAATCTGCTGCGCTTGAGCATCGCTGCGGCCCTGCACACGGAAACCGCCGAATTTATTTACTGACTGTGGCGTTAGGCCCAAGTGCGCGCACACAGGAATACCGCGCTCGGTGAGCATTTTTACGGTATCGGCCAGCCACTCGCCGCCCTCGAGCTTGACCATATGTGCACCGGCTTGCATAAGTCGAGCGGCATTGGTCATTGCCTGTTCGGGGGTGGCGTAGGTCATAAAGGGCATGTCGGCCATAATCAATGATTTGCTGTTGCCACGCTTTACCGCTTCAACATGGTAAATCATGTGCTCCATGGTCACCGGCAAAGTGCTGTCGTAACCGAGAACAGTCATACCTAATGAGTCGCCTACTAGTAACACTTCGACCCCACTTTTTAGTGCCATGGCGGCCATAGGCGCATCGTAAAGCGCGACCGTGACAAACTTTTCGCCACTGGCCTTCATTTTTCGCAGGGTGTTAACCGTGATGGCTTTTTTTATCGGAAAAGTTGAGGCACTGCTGGGCTGGCTGGTGTAGGGCATTAGTTGGCTCGCTATGAGTTCTTTTCTAGTCGTTCGAGGCCGGCATTATTGCTGGCCTGTTTGAGCTTGGCGATAGGCTCACCCGATGGAAGATGTGCTTTGACGCCAATGTCAGACAGTGGATAGAGAACAAAGTTGCGCTCGGCAAGGTAGGGGTGTGGCACTTGTAGGCGCGGGCTATCGATAGTTTGTTGACCAAACAGCAGTAGGTCTAAATCGAGCGTGCGCGCACCCCAGCGCTCTTGGCGCACTCGCTGGTGACAGTTCTCAATAGCTTGCAGGGCGTCCAGCATTTGCAGGGGGGCAAGTGTGGTCTGCAGCAGAGCGCAGGCGTTAATGTAGTCCGGTTGCCCGGCGGGGCCGACTGGGGCGCTGCGATAAAGCGGAGATTGCTCGAGCAGTTGTGTCTCGGCAATTTGACCGAGCTCTTTGAAGGCGGCTTGCACGTGTTGTATGGGGTTGTCTAAGTTACTGCCGAGGCCTATATAAACGTGAAAGCTTTGCGCGATTATTCTCTTATTTTCTGGTGGCGTCGCTTTAAAGGCGCCTACTCTTGGTGAAATACTACTCAATCGGTCATTTATCATCTATAAACTCCCTTTTTGCATGGGCTTTCGCCTGGCCAGAAAAGAAAATGCCTGCTCGTGTAAAGCCCTCAGTATGTATCATTGCTCGCCAGGCTTCTTGGGCTTGCGACGGCGGCGTTTGGGCTTATTGCCGGTGGCGTTGCTTAACTGCTGTTGTAGCAGTTCGCGGCCGTGCTCGTCGGCGTCTTGATATTGAGTCCACCACAGGCCTAGGCCATGCATATTTTCGCCGACTTCTTCACGCAGCAGGACAAAGTCGTAGGCGGCGCGAAAGCGCGGATGCTCGAGCAGGCGCTCGGCGCGGCTGCCGTTGCGGCGTGGTAAGCGCAGTTGTAGATCCCAAATTTCACGGATCACACTAGTAAAGCGCTTGGGGATAGCGGTGTGGGCCAATTGGTCGCTAATGACGGTATGCGCTGCTTGGTTTTGCGCCTGTAGCGGCGACATATTCTTCTTTTGCTCTAAAAACTTTTGTTCGGCCTGCATGGCTGGCCACAACAGTGCGGCGTAAATAAAGGCCGGTGTCACGCGCTGATCAGCGCGAATGCGTTTATCGGTATTGGTCATGGTCTGCTGGATAAGCTGCAAACCCATAGAGTCGTTTTTAACGCAGGCGGCGGTGGCCGGAAACAGATGCTGCAGCAGGTCATGGTCGAGCAGTAGTTGAAAGGTAGCGGTAGCAGAGCCAGCCATAAACAACTTGAGCATTTCGTCGAACAAGCGCGAGGGCGAGATATCGAGTAATAGCTTGCCGTGATGACGAATGGGCTGTTCAGTTTTTGTTTCTATTTTGAAACCAAGCTTGGCGGCAAAACGTACCGCGCGCAACATGCGTACTGGGTCTTCGCGATAGCGGGTAATTGGGTCGCCGATCATGCGAATAGTGCGGTGCTTGACGTCGTGTAAGCCATTGCAGAAATCGTGTACTTCAAAACCATCACTAGTGTAATAAAGAGCGTTAATAGTGAAATCGCGTCGGGCGGCGTCGGACTCTATATCGCCGTAAACATTGTCGCGCAGTAGCATGCCGCTGTCGGACTGTGATGACTCATTGCGCTTGTTGCTGTCTGAGTGATGGGCGCGAAAAGTGGTGGTCTCGATTATCTCTCGGCCCATGCGCACATGCACAATCTTAAAGCGGCGGCCAATGATACGGGCGCCACGAAACAGGCGTTTAACCTGCTCGGGAGTGGCACTGGTGGCAATGTCAAAGTCTTTCGGACGACCTTCGAGCAGTAGGTCGCGCACTCCGCCGCCGACGAGATAAGCTTCGTAGCCCGCTTGATTGAGGCGGCTCATTACCTGGAGGGCGCCGGAGCTGATATGTTTGCGCGAGACGCTATGTTGATCGCGAGAATAGACTTGTCTGCGGGTCTGCTGAGAATTTGGGCGAATAAAGTTATACAGACGTTTAAGCATGTCAGGTCAGCTTTGTTGGGATGATAAAAATGGTAAATGTTGCGCGTGGTTATTGATTAGTTCAGTGTAACACGAATCGCCATTTAGTCGCTGTGGTGGCAATTTCATATTACAGACAGCAAGACGGGGAAGCCGATGGCTTCCCCGTGAATATTTGTACAGTTATTATTTTGCTAGTATTTCTATCGGTAAGTGACTTATGACCTACCTCTATTGGTGGTTTGCTATGCAATTAATGCGGAACTCTTAACTACAGCAAACTAAGTGTTGTGCTTATTATTATTAGTTTTAGTGGCGACCCATGTGGCGGCCTAATTACTTTAAAGTTTTTATTATTTTTTGTTCTTATTATATTTTAAGACCAAGTCGGCCCAAGGTGTTGGCAAATTTTTGTTATTATTATGATTTACTTCTTTTATTATTTATTATTCTTATTATGTCAGTTGTTAATTGTTCTTATTATTATACTTAAGCTAAAGCATTTTTTGTGCCAGTTATTTAAAGTTTATATTTTTCAATGGGTTATGGTTATAGTTTGGTTTTTTATAATCTTTTGTTATTTAAAGTCGTTACGTACAGTGTCTCTAGTTGTTACCAATAGAGCACAGGTAACAGATGGGCTTTAAACGTTACATTGGATTGTTTGCATTGACACGGATAATACAGAGGGGCAGTTTGGGGGTGGAGATTCGGAAGTATGAAGGCCTAAAACTGAGTTTGAGGCCTGCTAAAAGACCCCGCGGCAATGAGCGAGGCTTGTTAGCAGGCTACAGGCTACTTGGTTGTGGACTTCTTGCGCGGAATGCCGAGTCGCTGACGACGCTCCCAGAGGCACTTGCGAGATACGCCTAACTTTCTGGCTAGTTCGGTCTCGCTCATAGTGTCTTGATGCTCTAATACAAAGCGCTGGAAATAGTCTTCCAGTGAAAGATCTTCGGCGGGCTCGTTCGCATCTGGCGAGAGCTTGGCGGCTTGGGCGCTGGGGTTACCGGCCAATTCGTCGTCTACTTTTACTAGGTCCAGGTCGATATCGAGCAGGTCGTGGGTCAGTTCGCGGCCATCTTCACACAGAATAACGGCGCGCTGAATGGCGTTTTCTAATTCGCGAACATTGCCGGGCCAGGTGTAAGTGGTAATGGCCTGAATGGCTTCAGGTGATAGTTTCATCGGAGGGCGATTGAACTGCTCGCTGTAGCGGGCACTGAGTACTTCGGTCAGTGACATTATGTCTTTGCCGCGATCGCGCAGTGGTGGCACCGTTAACTGAATAACATTGATACGAAAGTAGAGGTCTTCACGGAATTTGCCTTCGCTGGCAAGTTTGCGCAGGTCGCGATGAGTTGCTGCCACCAAGCGAACATCCACTTTGCGAGATTCGACCGAGCCAATAGGGCGCACTTCACCTTCTTGTAGTACACGCAAAAGACGCGCCTGCGCTTCTAGTGGCAGCTCGCCAATTTCATCGAGAAATAGGGTACCACCGTCGGCGGCGGCCACTAAACCATCGCGCTGAGAGGCGGCGCCGGTGAACGCACCTTTTTCATGACCAAATAGTTCAGATTAAATCAGCGTTTCTGGAATGGCGGCGCAGTTCACCGATATGAGTGGCTTGCCATTGCGTTTACTTTCGGTATGGATCGCGCGTGCCACAAGTTCTTTGCCGGTGCCGGTTTCGCCATGAATAAGAACTGTGGCGGCCGTGGGAGCTACTTTGTGGATGCGACTGTAAAGGTCTTTCATTACCGAGCTTGCGCCAATCATGCCACCGACAGCTTGGCTGTTAGATTTGCTGGTGCTGGCGTTACCGCTGGTGAGCGCGGCGCGATTGGCTTTGCCGATAACACGCTTTACGGCGGTGATCATTTCTTCATGATTGAACGGTTTGGCGATGTAATCGACGGCACCTAGGCGCATGGAGTCGACCGCCGATCGTAAACTGGCGTAGCTGGTCATAATTAACACGGGTACATCGCCGGCCAGTTTAATAAGGTCGGTCCCGGGGGCGCCGGGTAGGCGCAAGTCGCTAACAATGAGATTGTAATCACTGAAGATGTATTTTGTGGTCGCCTCTTTCACCGAGCCCGCTTCCGCGACTTGGTATTTATTGCGCTCTAATAGCTTGCGCAGCGCGGTGCGAATAATGACTTCGTCTTCAACAATTAGAATCTTGCTCATAGGCTGCAGCGACTTGTATCGTTAAGTAATGGGTGACGGGCCGTTGTATGGGTAATAATCTATACAAAGTGTCCGTTGGTATCATTATATATTATGGCTAGTTTGCTCCCCTAGTCGATGGCTTTCAAGGGTGACGTCGAGTTAATGCTAGATTTCTCGCGGCAGCTCTATAGTGAATCTGGCGCCAATACCGCGTTTTACATCGGCTGGGCTGTCCACGCTAAGTTCACCGCCATGGTCTTCTATAATACTGTAGACCATGGCTAGGCCAAGCCCGGTGCCCTCTCCGGGTTCTTTGGTGGTGAAAAAGGGTTCCAGAATTTTTTCCAGATGTTCTTTTGCTATACCAGGGCCTTCGTCGCTGATTTCAATAATGACCTTGTCTTCGTCAATAAAGCCATCGATGGTGATGCGGCCCTCTTCGGGGCTGGCGTCGCGGGCGTTAGAAAGCAGGTTGATAAACACCTGAATCAGGCGTTGGCTGTCGCCTGGTGCGATCAGCGATTCTTCTAGTAGGTTATCGTATATTACATGTGTTTTTTCTTTTTGCAGTGACAGCAGATTGACGGCCTCGGCGGCACAGGCTTGTAGTGAAATTAGCTGGAATTCCTGCTGTTTGTGCTGGCCGCTGTGAGAGAAGCTGACCAGTGAGTGCACTATACGGCTGACGCGGTCGGTCTGGCTGAGTATTTGCTTTGCGGTCTCCAGCACTTCTGGGTTGTCGGTATCGTATTGTAGGTTTTGTGCCAAGCAAGCAATACCCGTAACCGGGTTGCCTATTTCATGGGCGACGCCGGCAGACAATCGGCCTACTGTGGCGAGTCGCTCGCTATGCAGTAGCTCTTCTTCCAACAGTTGGGTCTCGGTTACATCTTCGAGTAACAGCACTTGGTCTTGGTCGCCGCTAGCCAAATGACCTTCGATGCTGGCTTTATGCAGGCTTATCCAGTGACTGCGAGCATTCAGTTGGATCGGCTGCTTGGGAAGACGGTCGCTGTCGCTGCCGCTGAAATTGCTGATCAGTTCTTGCCAAGGTTCTGCTAGCGCGGTCAGGTGTGAGCCGGTAACCTCGATGCTGTCGATGCCCGTCAATTTTGCCATGGCGCTATTCCACATCAAAATCTCCTGATCATGCCCCAGCGAGCAGATGGCCATTGGCAGTTCTTGCAGAGTTTTGCGATGGTGCAAACGCAGGTTGTTGAGGTCGGCGGCCATACCAGTGAGGTGGGTTCGATATTGACCGAGGCGGTTTTCGATTAAATTAATATCGATGGTGCCGCGTGTTTCTGCCAGGCGAAAGGGTACGTGTTTGTCCATGATGCCACTGGCGACATGAATGCCGACCAGGCCCGATAAATTGGCCTCGATTTGATCGCGCAGGCGGCGCAGTGCGTAGGGACGACGCTCATTCACGCTTAAGTTCAAGTTCTTGAGCGCTAAGTCGACTTCTTTCTCGGCGGTGGCGCTGCCTAGAGGTTCGCTCAAGCGCTGAGTGATTTCGGCGGCCGAATGTACGTCTAGTGCTTGGCGCACGGGGTGGCTTATTTCATCTTCGGTACACAGTTCGGCGGAATAAAGTTCATCTTCACTCTGCGGGGTATAAATCGAGATACCGACAAACAGCAGAGTATTAATACCGAGCGAAATAAGAGCTACATTGTGCCACTGCTCTACCCCTAGCGGTATCACATAGCCAAACAGTTGCAGTTGATCGGTGCCGGTCATGACTGGCATTAACAAACCTATGGCCCAGATTAGGGTGCCAGCCACAATGCCAGCTATTAGGCCGCGGCGGTTACCACGGGCCCAGTAAGCGATGGCCGCAATACCGGGCAAAAACTGTAAGGTTTCGATAAAAGCTAAAAGTGCTAGGTGGGTCAGGCTGTAGTCGTTATTTAATGAGCGATAAAAGAGGTAGGCACCGAGAAACATAGTGGCAATAACGGCGCGCCTGAGCCACAGCAGCTGGCTGAAAATATTTCTTTGGGGTTTTAGGCGCAGTGCCGGTAGTAGCCAGTGATTGAGAATCATGGTGGTGAGTGACAGGATGATAACTACCATGGCGCCGGTAGCGGCCGATAGTCCGCCGATAAAAGCCAAAATAGTCAGGCTTTTGGAACCAAAAAACATCGGCACACCTAAGGTGAAGTATTGTGCTGGCAGAGGCACATCTAGGGCAAACCCAGCCCACAAGATTGGAAAAATAGGCAGCGCCATTAGCAGTAGAAATAGTGGGAAGGCCCAAGTAATAGTGCGAGTCATGTTGACCATCGGATTTTGAGTCATGCCCATATGGTAGATGTGTGGCATTGAAATAGCGGTAGCAATAAATATAAGCAGCAGGGTGTGAGAGGAGGCTTCTTTGATTGGCGTGTGCAGTAACTCGAGGTTTTCTGGGTAGCGGTCGAGCCATAGCTCCAGCCCCGCGAAGCCGTCAAATACACTGTACAGAGCTAACAAACCAATGGCGAACAGGGCGATAACCTTGACCAATGATTCAAATGCCATGGCAGTAATTAGGCCTTTGTATTCTTCGCGGTTAGAGCCAAATAAAATGGTGAACAGTGCCAATATGGCGCAGTAACCGAGCGCCATGATTTCTTTGGCGGTAATGCCTGCAGAGTGGCTGCTCTCGCTGCGTATTAATATATGTAAGGTGTCGCCCACAGCTTGTAGCTGCAGTGCCAGCAACGGCAGAATGCCGAGCAGCATGCACAGGGTCACTAGGGCGCCAGCGCCGAGGCTGTGGTAGCGAAATACTAATAGGTCGGCCAAGGAGCGCACTTGATAGCGACGAGTTAATTCAACCAAAGGTGCCAGTACTACCGGAGCAAATAAGAACAATGCGCCTGTACCTAGGTAGTAGGCTAGGGCGCCATAACCAAACTGAAAGGCTAAATCGACTACGCCATAAAATGCCCAGGCACTGGCAAATATCCCCAGCGACAGCACATGAGTGACGGGATGGTGTACTACCGAGTCGGGAATCCAGCCGCGTTCGGTAATGTGAGCGATACCGAAAACGAGAAGCAGGTAGCCAATACTGATTAAGGCTATTTGGTAGAGTTCAAAATTCATACGTTGGGGTTCTTATTAGAATCTACGGGTTTGTCTCGGCCCTGAGTAACAAATGCAATTAAGATAACAATAGCCCAAACAATAAAGGGCCGATACCAAGCGCCGTCTGGATTGATCATCCAAGTCAGTATGGTTGGTGAAAAGACGTAGGCGCCGAGCAACAGGAGAATAATTAGGCGTTGATTGTTCATATTACTATGCCCATTTGCTGAGGGATGGCGTTTAAATTTGCATAACTTATAGCCCAGTTTAACTGCTTTTTTACATCCTCGCCGAGCAATTCCTCGGGGGGCTGTAGTTGCAAAAAGTGGAGTGCGCGCCATAGGTTGTTAGTCGCGTCGTTGTCCACTAGTGCTGGCGCATGGTTTTGCTTACTAAGCTTCTGGCCGCAGGTGTGGGTTGCGACAGGGCAATGGCCAAACTTTGGCGGCGCAGCCCCCAAAACGTCAAACAGGTAGAGTTGTCGAGCGCTGGAGCAGAGTAGATCGCTGCCGCGAATGATATGGCTGATATTTTGTTCGATGTCATCCATTACCACCGCGAGCTGATAGGCGAACAGGCCATCTTTGCGTTGTAGGGTGAAGTCACCCACTTCGTGTTCTACATCTTGCTGCTGCGGGCCCTGAATAAGATCTACGAAGTGGATGCACTGGGTGTCAACTTTTACCCGCAGGGCGAATGGAGGGGACTCGATGTGGCGGTTGCGGCAGTGATTGTCGTAGATACCGCCGGCGGCCTGAATTTTTTTTCGATTGCAGTTGCAGCGGTAGACCTGCTGTCGAGACATTAGCTCATCGAGTTGTGCGCGGTAGGCGTCTAGGCGCTGGCTCTGATAGAACACTTCGCCATGCCACTGAAGCCCGTGTACTTGTAGGGAGTGCAGAATGCTATCGGCGGCGCCGGGCTGCTCACGTGGCGGGTCCAAGTCCTCCATACGCACTAGCCACTGGCCATTATGCTGGTGAGCGTGTAGATAGCTGGCTAGGGCACTGACTAGTGAGCCAAAGTGTAAAGGCCCCGTCGGCGAAGGGGCAAATCTGCCAATATAAGCGGTGTTATTCATTGACAAGGAACCTTAGCTACAAAAAACCCGGCGCAAGGCCGGGTTCCTTCAAATTACCCTGGGGTAATTTAAGCGCCTACTTGCTTCTCTTTGATTTCGTCGAGGGTCTTACAATCGACGCAGAGAGTTGCGGTTGGGCGGGCTTCGAGGCGACGGATACCAATTTCAACACCACAGGTGTCGCAAAAACCATAATCTTCGTTCTCGACCAGCTCTAGAGTCTTGTCGATTTTTTTGATCAGCTTGCGCTCGCGGTCGCGGGTGCGCAGCTCTAGACTGAACTCTTCTTCCTGGCTGGCGCGGTCAGCTGGGTCGGGAAAGTTCGAAGCCTCGTCTTTCATGTGACTCATGGTGCGATCAACTTCTTCCATGAGTTCGCTTTTCCAAGCGAGAAGCAGGTTGCGGAAGTGCTGACCCTGCTTTTCATTCATGTACTCTTCGCCCTTTTTTTCTTGATAAGGTGCGAAGCCGTGTAATCCGGAATTGGCTGAGCTATTCGGCATGATGCTGCCCCATTAATCGTTGTTCTTGATAGTGAGATACAAAGGCTTGCACCTCAGTTTTTTCGGATGCGAAAACTACCAGAAAAAAATGCAAGGCACCAGCATTTTCCTCTTGCAAGCATCGGATTAGGCTCAAGCCAACATATTACTATACTCTTGTGGCGTTAAATGAAAACACTTTAGCATCACTCTTGCGATTGGCTTTGCGGTAGACTTGAAATTATTAGTTATAAGTTGATTCGAGGTTGAAAGTGAAGTTTTCACCGCCATTACAGCCGGCTGTTTTATTGCGGCGCTACAAGCGTTTTTTAGCGGATGTTCGCCTGCCCTCCGGGATCGATGTGACGATTCACTGCCCGAATACCGGCTCTATGCGCAATTGTATTGCCGAGGGTAAGCCGCTTTGGTTTTCTACCTCAGATAATCCTAAACGCAAGTATTCTCGCACCTGGGAAGTCGCCACTACACCTGCGGGGGATCTGGCTGGCATTAAAAGTGCCTATGCCAATAAATTGACGGTCGACGCTATCGCTAGCGGCCTTATTCAAGAGCTGCAGGGCTATAAATTACAGCGGACTGAGGTGCGTTACGGAGAGGAGCGTTCGCGTATTGATATTTTGCTGCAAAACGAAGGCGAACCCAGCTGTTATGTGGAGGTAAAAAGCGTGACGCTGCGAGAAGATACAGTTTTTCTGGCCAATCGCGGCTTATTTCCCGACTCTGTTAGTGCCCGTGGCAGCAAGCATTTGCGCGAACTGATGGCCGTGCAAGCGCAGGGGCATCGTGCGGTCCTGTTGTTTTGTGTACAGAATAGCGGCATTTTATCCGTGGCTCCGGCGGATGAGCTAGATCCGCTTTATGGCAAGTTACTGCGCCAAGCGGTTGCAGTGGGTGTAGAGGTCTACGCCTATGGTGCCAACGTTAGCGCTGAGGGCATTGAGTTGATACGGCCTTTACCAGTGCTTTTAAACTAGAAAAATACTTTCTTCGCTAATTTTAAATTCAACTACCTCTAAGCGATCCCCTGTGCAGGGGCCCGCCACGCATAGGCCGTTATCAATTCGGAACAGCGCTCCGTGGTTTGCGCACTGAATTAGCATTTTGTCGGCGTCGAGAAATTGGTGTTGTTGCCACTCGAGTCGAATACCGATATGAGGGCAGCTGTTGCGGTACAGGTAAACTTGGCCACGTTTCTTGATCGCGACATAAGCCTGCTGGCCCCATTCAATGCCAAGTGATGTGCCCTCTTGAATATCATCTAGATGACACAGGGGAATCTCAGTTGAGGCCCCACTCATAGTGGTGGTGCTAGAGTTAGTGAACGTTTGAAGCGCTGTTTATTGCGCAGTATTTCTACCTCTACTGTATCACCGGCGCGATGTTGTTCTAGCACAGTGAGGAGATCGTCGTAGTCGTCAACAGGTTGGCCTGCTAGCGCCACGATGATATCACCCAGAGTGATGGCGCCCCAAGCATTGCGGCTGACACCCTCAATACCTATATTGGCCGCGGGCAGGCCGGGTATAGTTCGCAACACTGGTACGCCTTTAAGTCCGTTGCGGTTCATCCATTGCTGAGGCGCCACATCTATACCCAGTATCGGCCGCACTAGGCGGCCATGGGCTATAAGCTGAGGCACAATTTTTTTCACGGTATTGACCGGAATCGCAAAGCCGATGCCGGCGCTGGCGCCCGAGGGTGAGTAGATCATGGTGTTGACGCCAATCAGCTCACCGCGAGAATTTAACAGCGGGCCGCCGGAATTACCGGGATTGATGGCGGCATCGGTTTGAATCACATTGCGAATGGATCGCTGGTTTGGCGATTCGATCTCACGTCCCAGTGCACTCACGACGCCGACGGTTAGGCTGGCGTCGAGTCCAAATGGGTTGCCTATGGCGAGCACTTTACGGCCCACCTCCAACTGGCTTGAGTCTCCCAATGGTAGCGATTTTAGCTTGTCGGTTGGCGCTTGAATACGGAGTACGGCCAGATCTTTGCCGGGCGCTAAACCCACAACTTCGGCCGGCCAGTGGCTCTGATCGGGCAAGGTGATAGTTATCTTACGAGCGCCCTCTAATACATGAAAATTGGTGACAATAATGCCCTGTTGATCCCAGATAAAACCGGTGCCTGCGCCTTGAGGTAAAGTTTGCAGGTTAAATGAGCGATGATCACGCACTAGAGTTTGGTTGGTCACGGTGACTACGCTGGGATTGGCATATTTGAAAACTTGAATCGTATTGATTTCATCAAGAGTGGAAAAATCATTACCGGCAAAACTGCCACTGCAGAATAACAGGCTAATAATGACTAATTGCGGTAGTTTCACAGAGACTCTCCATAGTAGTTATTTTATATGATGAGTGCGGGAGGAAAAAATTCAATGTTATTTTTGGCTGGGAGGAAGAATTTGTCAGAGGTGATGGCATAGTGATCTGGGTGACCCGATTTTTTGGTTTGATATTTAACTTGCCAAGAGGCGCAATAATCTAAAGCGTCATGCTCATTTACACTGTGTTGGCCTAGCGGTGCTCCAGAGTAATACTGCAAATTGCTTGTCTACATAGATGCCAATACGTGGGGTTTTTCGGGAAAAAATAGCGCCAGTATGTTGGGGATGTATTGCCTTTTCGCAAATAAAAAAATGCCGCCACTCTGGGGAGAGCAGCGGCTAATAGACCGTGATTAGCCTGTTAATAGGAGGTAACTCAAAGTGACGTTAACAGAGCCATCAAATTGAATCGGCGGGGTAGTGCCGACAACCAAATAATAATCGTTCGCATTGGTGTTGGTCAAGTATTAAATGATAATTATTCTCATATTGGTGTAAATGTTAATTACAACCCGTCGACTGAGGTGTTAATTGTGTGTGCTGTTTTTTGCGGCCATGCCGTTTTAAAAGCTGGGGCTGTAGAAAAAGTGCGGCTGTATCTTGGCGGCTATGGTTTATAGGCACTGGGTATTTGAGCTTGTATAGAATCCGATGAATACTGGCGCCGAGGTTGAGTCGACGTTTCAATACAGACCGACGCTATAGCCGAGTTCGAAAAAAACACTTTGGTTAGCTAGATTTCTTAACAGTACATATTGCATGCCTGCATAAAATTAAGTTGCAGCTGTATAAGTGGCAAAAAAACTTTATCGGCGGCAAGTATTAATGTGATGGCTACTGTGTAGCTATGTTCAACAACTTGGTTAATTTTTTTAAGGCAAGTTAATGTGCCCGAGCATGTTCAGGTTTAGTAGGTGCGGTGTAATACCGATATTAAAAACTACAGCTGACTAAAAAATAGTTGATCCTGGCCGAGTCGGCTTATCAGAAACGGCTGTTAAGCGCTTTTAAGTTCGGAATCCGCCACTAAGCGCTCTTTTAGATCGGGGCCCAGTTCTTTCCAGTGGGTATCCATTAACGCACCATGCAGGGCGTAAAGCATAACTTTAGATACGTGAATATCACGTAATCGGATACGTTTATAAGCTTCTACAGCGCCCATCTCTTTCAGCTCATGCTGAGAGTTGACGCCAATAGCGTGCAAAATATTGACCGAGGCAAGGCCTAGGTTTTTAAGTTTGAGTAGCTCGCACTGACTGTCTGGCATAGCAGCATTATCCCAATTGTTGTTATCGTTATCGTTATGTATTCTGGGGTGGCGCTTTTCGCAACAATACTCGTCACGCAGGTAGCCATCTCAAGGTACTTTATCTCATTACATGAGTGTCAGCGGCAAGATGACCGAATCCCTCTATCATACATACTTGCGGTAGAGGCGCAAACTGCGGTAAAACCTTAATGCTAAAATCTAAAAAAATGGGTAAAAATGGAACGTTCGAATATTGTTGGAGTGGCTGCAGATAAATGCTGTGGCTTTACAGAGTTGGGTATGACCAACTCTGCTGCGAAGCTGGGTGGGCAGACTGTGTGTGCGCAGATACTGGCACCGCTGCAGAGCTTGACTCACCGCGCCGCACAGCAAGGTTTTGAGTTGTGTGTGGCCAGCGGATTTCGCAGTTTTGAACGCCAGTTGGTAATATGGAATGCGAAAGCCGAGGGTTTGAGACCGGTTTTAGACGATCAGAATAGAGTCATTAATTTGGCCTCGCTGGATGAATTGCAGCGGGTCGTGGCGATCATGCGTTATTCGGCGTTGCCGGGTGCCTCGCGCCATCACTGGGGCAGTGACATTGATATTTACGATCGCGCAGCATTAATTAAGGGGGCTTCGGTACAGTTGTTGCCGAGTGAAAGTGCGGTGGGTGGCTCCTTTTATAAATTTCATCAGTGGCTAGAGGTATTGCTACAGCGCGGCGATTGCGAAGGCTTTTATCGCCCCTATAATGTCGACCGCGGCGGGGTAGCTCCCGAACCTTGGCACTTTAGTTATGCGCCAATGGCGGTTAACTATCAATCAAGTTTAACCTTGCAGGTATTATTTGACGCGATTGATAGTGCTGACATAAGCCTTAAAGCCACTATACTGGATAATCTGCCGTATCTCTTTCAGCGCTTTATTGCTCTGCCTCCGCCTCCGTTAACGTGAATCGAAAAATTTTATGGTAAACCCATCGCCTTTAATGTGCAGTCGTCGTTTCGCGCCTTTATTTCTAACGCAGTGGGGTGGTGCGTTTAATGATAATTTCTTTAAAAGTTCGCTGTTGATTATGTTCACCTATAAAAACCTTGAACTGGCTCAGTTGTCGGTCAACGTGGTCAATAATTTGGTTGCGGCGACCTTAATCCTGCCTTTTCTCGTTTTCGCTGCATTTGCCGCACAGTTTGCCGATAAATATGAAAAGTCCGGTCTAATGCGCGGGTTAAAATTGGCCGAATTGTGCATTATGGTGGCTGCCGCTGCGGCTTTTTGGCTAGGCAATGCGTGGTTAATGTTGCTAGCGCTGTTTTGTATGGGGGTGCAGTCGGCCTGTTTTAGCCCATTGAAATACGCTATTTTACCGCAGCACATTACCGAAGATAAATTAGTGGCGGCGAATAGTTTGCTGCATGCAGGTACGTCACTGGCTGTATTTATGGGTTTGATTGGCGGCAGTATCGCCGCGCAGATGCCTGCAGGCACGGTTGCGGTGGCTGCCGTTGGTGTCATCATTGCGCTGCTGGGCTACTGGTCTAGCCGCGCGATCCCCGCAGCTGAAGCGGCGTCGCCGGAACTGCGTTTGGTATTCAATCCACTGCGCCAATATCGTCGCTGTTTTGCGCATGCCTGTGAAAATCGTATGGTTTTTTGGTCGATTATTGGCATCTCTTGGTATTGGTTTCTCGGCTCAGTTTATTTGACCCAATTACCCAATTTGGTGCGCTCGGTTCTGGGTGGCGCACCGCCGCTGGTGCCGCTGTTTTTAGTCTTTTTTTTAATGGGGACTTGCGCCGGCGCGGCGCTCACCAGTAGGCTGAGTCGCGGTCGAGTGGAGCCTGGCTTGGTGCCATTGGGTGGGGTGTTAATAACGCTGGTGGGGTGTGACTTGTATTGGGCAGCTAGTAGCTATCAGCTCGTTTATCCGCTGCTACCTAATGCTGAGTTGATCGATATACAGTTGTTGTTGACGCGTTTTGCAGGGCTGCGGGTACTGCTTGATTTTACTTTGCTTGGCGCGGTGGGGGGCTTATTTATTGTACCTTTAACGGCGCTGTTACAGACCCGCACTTGCGCCGCAAGTCGAGCGCAGGTTATAGGGGCTAATAACTTTGTTAATGCGCTGTTTATGATTGCCGCAGCGCTTATTAGTGCCGTATTCTTGGGCCTATGGGATTTTTCTATTGCAGAGTTATTTGGTGTTAGCGCCCTGTTTAATTTACTGATATTAGCGTCAATGCTGCTGGCTGTAGCAGAATACTGGCAGCGTTTGTGTGTGCGCTTTTTTCGCGTAAGAGAGTCTTTTTGTGAACGCTAAACTGATATGGCAGACCATGCGTGACGAAGCTGAAATTGCTGGGCGAGCCGAGCCAGTACTGGCCAGTTTTTATCATGCCACTATTTTAAATCACCAGAGTTTTGAGCAAGCTATTAGCTACCATCTCGCCAATAAGCTCGACTCGGAGGCGTTGCCTGCACTGCAGTTATTTGAAGTGTTTGAGCAGTGTTTAGTCGCAGAGCCTAATATTGCTATGGCTATGTTACGCGATGCCGAGGCTCATAAAGAGCGCGATCCAGCCTGTGATCAATATTCTATGCCATTTTTATATTTTAAGGGCTACCACGCTCTGCAGGCTTATCGTTTTAGTCACTGGTTGTGGCGTCAAGGCAGAGAAGCACTGGCGCTGTATTTACAGAATCAAATATCGCAGATATTTGGTGTTGATATCCATCCTGGCGCCTGCGTTGGCACCGGCATCATGATTGATCATGCTACTGGCGTGGTGATTGGTGAAACGGTCGTTATAGGCAATGATGTCTCTATGCTACACGCGGTAACGCTCGGCGGTAGTGGTTGCTCGCAGGGGGATCGTCACCCGAAAATAGGCAGCGGTGTATTGATTAGTGCCGGTGCCAAAATTCTCGGCAATATTGAAGTGGGTGAAGGCGCTAAAGTGGGCGCTGGGAGTGTGGTACTAGAAACCGTTGCAGCACACACTACTGTAGCGGGCGTCCCAGCAAGGGTTGTCGGGGCGCCAGGAGTTGCAGCACCAGCCCTGGACATGAATCATCAGTTGGGGGGTTAGCTGGTCACGAAAGCGGTAGCGCCGGTGCTTTTCATATTACTGTATTTTTTTGTCAGCAACGCACGCACTTTGAGACGGCAGTCGAGCATGTTGCGGTAGGTTTCTAGCAGGACTCTATTCTGTTTGCTTTGGCGTTGCATCAGTTCCAATCGTTGTTGTAAAAATGTGATGTCCCGCTCTACATTTTTAAAGGTTACAGATGTGTATGCGCTTTTAATATTGTTACTCATAAATCTATTCTCCCTGAACAATGAGTATTAGCAGTATGGTTGCTCTATTCTTTATTGCCATTAAAAACCGACCAAGACAGTAATTCGGTGTTTAAACGTTCGTTAACCCTGCAAATAGTAATAAGTGGCTATTATTGATATACACATTCGTTATACATATACCTCTTATTAGCAGGGCGGTGCTATGATCGAATAACATAGGGTTTTGGGCGGTTGAGATCATGAGTGACGTTAACTTCGATATTATCTTCCTCGGTCAGCTCCAGCCAGGTAACACCTTGGTCGAGGTGAAACCGCGCTTGATACAATTGTTCAAGGTCGATGCCGCTAAAATTGATGCGCTTTTCAGCGGCGCAGCCGTGCCCTTGAAGCGCAATCTAGATCAAGTTGGCGCTAAAAAGTATCAAGCTGTGTTGGCTAGAGCCGGTATTAAGGTGCAAATTCGAGTCTCTAGCGCATCCGCTGCAGTAGTAAAGCCCGACACAGAGGCCGTTCGTACTAATCGTTTGGCTGCGCAGGCTAAGCGCCGCGCTGAACGGCCGGCAACCACAACGGCGAACAAGCCGATGTCGATGTCTGAGCGTCTTGCGTCAGCTGAGAGCCAGCTAGCCCCTGTGCCAACCGTCAACAAAGAAAATCCAATCGCTGCCCCAAACGAGCGCGCTGTCGCGGAGAATGTTTTGACTATAGCGGCGGCTGGCGCCGATGTATTGACTGCAAGTGAGCGCCATCGCGTTACTCCGGTTAGTGTCGATACCAGCGCTATGAGTTTACGGGTCGGAGGTGGCGATCTTCTCGATGCCAGCGAAAGGGTTAAAGAGGTGCATGTGGATCTGGATTTAGGGCACTACGAGCTGGCGGCCACGGGTGAAGATTTACTGCACGACGATGAAAAGCCCCTGGTCGAGCCAGTTAACGTGGATATCGGCGGTATCGAGATGGCGCCGGTCGGCAGCGATATGGGCCAGTTAAAGGACGAACGTTCACCACTTAGGCCGGATATTTCTAAAATTTCGCTGGTGCCTTGAGCGGTTGCAAGACTGTTATAACACTAGAGCTTGTGTCTTAATAACTGCTCCTTCGTTATCTTAATAAGCTACATCTGTGTAGTGATGCATTACCCTAATAAGATGTCTCCCCGTGGAAGTGTATTCTGATCTATGGCCGCCAAGTCCGTTCACGAATTTCTTGTCCTGCAGGGCATTCGTATGCCTGTATGTCGTTGGTGGGAATGCAGGTTTTTGCAGAAAAAACGGCTATTACGTCCCGGTAAATAAAAAGCCATGCTGTATTTTTCTGGCATGGCCTTTTTTACATTGAACTCAGGCGAGTAAAATTACTTAGCTTTATTAAAGTTCTCAACAGAATCCAATATTTCTTGGCGAGCCGCGTCGGTACCCTCCCAGCCATCGATTTTAACCCACTTGCCCAGTTCAAGATCTTTGTAGTGTTCAAAGAAGTGAGATATTTGATCCAGAGTCTGTGGTGGAAGGTCATGTACAGTTTTTACATCGCGGTACAAAGGCGTAACTTTGTCGACCGGTACGGCCAAAACTTTGGCATCTTCACCGCCTTCATCGGTCATTTTCAGTACGCCAACTGGGCGGCATTTAATAACGGCGCCAGGAATCAGTGGCAGCGGCATAATGACCAGTACGTCGACTGGGTCGCCGTCACCACAGAGTGTGTTGTTAACGTAGCCGTAGTTACACGGATAGTGCATAGCAGTACCCAGCATGCGGTCAACAAATATGGCACCAGTGCTTTTGTCTACTTCATACTTAATTGGATCACCGTTCATTGAGATCTCGATGATGACGTTAATCTCATCCGGTAGGTTCTTGCCGGCAGATACCTGGCCCAAGCTCATAGCGTGACTCTCATGTTTAGAAGTGGGTAGCTCTCGATTAGAGATTGTTTTAGCATTATTTAAAATTCTAGCACATAGCTACGGAGATAAATGACCTTGGGGTCTCTCGTCTAAAAACTCACATTGGGCCGTTATTCTTTACAGACCTTATAAAGCCTATGCCGCTATTAGGCCAGCTCGGCTCGGCCAGCCGAGCTGGGCGGTAAAATACGTCCCCCGCGCTAGCGCTTTGAATTATTGAGAGGGTTAACTGAATTGTTGAACTCGGCGATCTTTTTTAGACACGCTGGGCTTGGTGATGAATATCTATTTTTAATAGTATGCCTACGACGCCCATATTGGAGCGAGTAGGGCGATAAGTAGTTTTTGACAGTTGCAACATGTTAGATTGGCGAACATGGGTATAATGGTTTACTTTTCCGATAATCAGAGAGTGCCATCATGCTGACAGCAACAACCTCGTCCAAATTCTGGAGCCCTCTGGTGGCTGAGCTAGAGCCCTATGTTCCGGGCGAACAGCCAAATGTCAGTAATCTCGTCAAGCTAAACACCAACGAAAACCCCTATCCGCCTTCGCCCCGCGTGGCCGAGGTTTACTCGTTACATGCGATCGATGAGTTGCGTTTTTACCCTGATCCCACCTCCAAACTTCTGCGCACAACCATAGCGGACTACTATTGCGCAGCGGCAGGTGAGCTTAGTATGGATAATGTATTTGTCGGTAATGGCTCCGATGAAGTGCTGGCTCATGCGTTCCAAGCGTTTTTTAGCGGCCGTGAAGAACCTTTGTTGTTCCCCGATATTAGCTATAGTTTTTATCCGGTGTACTGCAACCTCTATCGAGTGGACTCCGTTCAGTTGCCACTGGATGAGAAGTTTGCCATCGATTTTAGTCAGTACCGGCAAGCTAATGGCGGCATTATATTTCCTAATCCTAATGCGCCTACTAGTATTGGCAAACCCTTGGTTGAAATAGAGGTGCTACTACAAAGCAACCCCGATACAGTGGTGTTGGTGGATGAGGCTTATATCGATTTTGGTGGCGAGTCGGCCGTGGCATTGGTTAATCGCTATCCAAACTTATTAGTGGTGCAAACGTTGTCTAAGTCGCGCGCGCTGGCGGGTACTCGGCTGGGTTTTGCTATCGGTTCAAAAGAGTTAATAGACGGTTTGATTCGGGTAAAAGACTCTTTTAATTCCTACCCCGTTGATCGCCTTACCGAAGCGGCTGGTGTAGCCGCATTTAAAGATGTCGGCTATTTCCGCAACTGCTGTGACAAAATTGTCAGCACTCGCCGCTGGACTGTGACTGAGCTGGAAAAATTGGGTTTTGAAGTACTGCCTTCGCAGGCGAATTTTGTTATGGCCAAACCCACCGGCATGGCGGCGGAAGCCCTTTTTCAGCAGTTGCGTCAGCGCAATATTATTGTGCGCTTTTTTAATAAACCGCGCCTTAATGATTACCTTCGTATTACCATTGGCACAGATGCCGAAATGCAGATTTTGGTTGCGGCTTTGCGCGAGATATTAGCTGACTAGTTTATATACAAAAGGGTCGTTATAATGCGACTATAAAATTTTCACGGTACCCCTTTACGGGCGTTAATGTAAGTGATGTGTAATTGCTCTTAAAAATGGTATTTTGCGTGCATGATCATTGTATCAATGCTTGCAGTAGGCTCTTTTTGCGCTACCTTCGCGGTAGCGTGAGTCTGCTATGTACAGTACTTTTTTCTATTCTCCTTATCGCGCAAGTTACTGCAGCCACCGATCTCCGGGGCGAAGCTGCTGAACTTAACAGCGTTACCCTGCCTCTGGTTGTTTTGGTGCCGCCTGATGTTCTGGCTCAGTACCACGCCTATCTTGCCGGTCGCTCACCATTGGATATTGAAAATTTTTCTGGGGGGGGCGCTAGTCGCGTACTGGTAGAGTTAATATTACTGCATCAGGCGCTGGTACTTGGCGGTTGTAAAAGAGACATTGAACTGCAGCCGGTGGGTGACTATCGGCGTATGCTGGCACTGTTAAATGAAGGTAAAGCTGACCTTCGTGGTACAAGTGTATGGCGTGAAGATGTAGCGGTAGTGCCGAACGGTCTCTTGCTGAGCGCGCCGCTGTTTCGCGATGGCGAATACGAAGCGGGCTTTTACACCAGTGTAGGCAATAAAAAGGCTCTTAAAACCACCAGTTTGCATCAACTTAAACGGTTGTCGGCGGTGTCCAATAATAACTGGACCGTTGATTGGCGCACCTTGGAAGCGATGGGTTTGTCTTACCTTTATCACAACGGCAGTTATTCGGCGATGGTCAAGATGGTCTTCAGCGAGCGCGCCGATTTTATGTTGGCCCCCTTTTCTGAGGCGGATGACTTAACCCTTAAACTCAACGGTTTGGCTCTCGAACCCATCCCTGGAATAAAAGTAGCATTACAGGGCAGTCGCCACTGGGTAGCGAGTCGGCGTGGCGCCGCAGCGTTTGACGCGCTGGGAAAAGGCTTGGCGCAATTACGAACGGAGGGCAAGCTTACAAAGGCTTTTGTCGAGGCCGGAGTCTTTAATCCCGTTGTGCATGAGTGGGAGATAGTGAATCGCTGATATTTAAAAGGCGCCGGTAGTATGTGACCTCTGTTATTACTCCCCTTGTTATTATTCCCATCAGCGTTGCCATTCGAGGCCTCCAATAGCGAATCTGCTGCCTTTGATGTAAGGCCTGTTTAAATTCCCCTCGGCGGTGGCATTCACTACAGAAAATATCGCACAGTCAACTGAATCCAATAGGTAATACGGGCTTTTCTTTTTTGTAGCGTAGTCTATTAAAATTACAATAATCAGGTCGGTTAGAGTAGAGCTATTGCCAATGAGTGTTACCTCTAGTTAGGTCGATAATTGGCTTGAGCTCTGTCAGCCCGAATTAATAAAAGAGTTTTATCAAACGCACGTGTACTCCAATAATTACTAAGCCAATACTGTCGTTAAATATTATGTCGAATTCAACGTTTCAAGGCATCTCTTGGCGTCATGTTAGCCTGTGGTTGGGGCCGTTACTGGCAGTTCTGGTCGCAGTAGCTATGCACTACTGTGGTTGGTCGCGCGAGGCTTGGTTGACCGGTGGTCTGGCCTGTCTTTGTGCTATCTGGTGGGTGTTCGAACCGGTACCTATTCCCGCAACCTCGCTGATACCGCTGGGTGTATTTCCGCTGCTGGGTATTCTCGATGGCACCCAAGTGGCTCAATCTTATGGCAGTCCGCTGATCATTTTGTTGATGGGTGGGGCCATGCTTTCCAAAGCAATGGAAAAAAGCGGTGCCCACAGCCGCGTTGCACTAGGTATGGTACACGTCTTCGCGAAAAGCGATGGTCGCGGCAGCATGCGCCGCTTGGTGTTCGGTTTTATGTTGGCGTCGGCTTTTTTGAGCATGTGGATCTCCAATACTGCCACTACCCTTATGTTGCTGCCGGTAGCACTGGCGGTTTTAACTCGTGTAGACGACCAGCGTTTGGTGCTCCCGCTGCTGTTGGGTATCGCTTATGCGGCCAGTATTGGTGGTATGGGCACTCCTATTGGTACGCCGCCGAATGTCGTGTTTATGAAGATCTATGCTGAGAATACCGGCATTGACATTAGTTTTAGTCAGTGGATGGGCTGGGCGCTGCCGGTAGTGGCACTGCTGTTGCCTGCCGTCGCGTGGTGGTTGAGCCGGTCGGTGAAAGGTGTTGGGGTTGATGTGGATATTGACACAGCTGGCCCTTGGCGGTCAGAGGAACGTCGTGTGTTATGGGTATTTGGCTTGACCGCACTGGCATGGATGACACTTAAGGAACCCTTCGGTGGTTGGAGCACATGGCTGGGGTTAGAGACCGCTAACTATGCCTCTGTTGCATTAACGGCGGTATTAGTACTGTTTGTTCTGCCTGATGGCAGGGGGGGACGGCTGCTCGATTGGCCTTCTGCCAGCAGTATTCACTGGGGGGTATTATTGCTATTTGCTGGTGGTATTGCGCTAGCTAAGGCCTTTGTTGCAACGGGCATCAGTACTGCGCTGGGCGAGTTACTCGGAGGTTTAGTGGCTATTCCGCTGCTGCTGCTGTTACTCGGTATTTGCCTCGCGGTAACTTTTCTTACCGAAATCACCAGTAATACCGCAACCACCACTTTGTTGATGCCGATATTGGCAGCCACGGCATTGGCGGCTGGCATAGAGCCTGCTTTATTAATGCTGCCTGCAGCTCTGTCGGCCAGCTGTGCTTTTATGCTTCCGGTGGCGACCGCACCTAATGCTATCGCCTACTCCACGGGCCACATTACAGTCAGCCAGATGGCCCGTCAGGGCGTGATTTTAAATCTAATTGGCACGGTTGTTATTGCGTTAGTGTGCTTTGTTGTTCTGCCATAAATGCAGCGGTTTGATATAGTTATTGAGTGTCGGCCGAAGTCAGAGCCAGAGCAGAGTCAAATCCAGTCATTCATTCAGGGCGATGCTGTGCGCATACCTTTAATGGCTTTGACTCTGTGGGCTTAAAAGAGGCGGCGAGCAGTACTCATACTCGTGCGAATTATGGTGCGAATATTAGAGTTTTAGCGCTAATCGCTGCACCGGTACCGACAGGCTTTGAGTGCCGGCCGAAGTCAGAGCCAGAGCAGAGTCAAATCCAGTCATTCATTCAGGGCGATG
>CAWVSV010000015.1:0-35363 GCA_963933095.1 uncultured Cellvibrionales bacterium | reverse complement strand
CGTCACAGGCAGGCGTGTACAAGCATGTCGATAAGCAGGGGCGAGTCAGTTACACCGACACGCCGCCACACGATGGTTATGTTCGACTTAATAAAAGTTGGAAGGGGTGGACTCTATCGCGCCCAGATAGCGGTGGGGGTTACGGCAACTACAAGCGTAATAAAAAACGTTACAGTGTCTACGTTGATGCGGCGGCAACTCGCTATAATGTTGATAAGCCTTTGGTGCATGCCATTATCCACGCAGAGAGTTATTACAACCCTGTGGCGCTATCGAGTGCGGGTGCGGTGGGTTTGATGCAGTTAATGCCAGCCACCGCCAGGCGTTTTGGGGTCCGTGATCGCCAAAACCCTGAGCAGAATATTAATGGCGGAGTGCGTTATTTTAGCGAATTGATGGCCTTGTTTAAGGGCGATTTAAGTCTATCGCTGGCGGCTTATAATGCCGGGGAAAATGCGGTTAAGCGCTATGGCCGCATACCGCCTTATCCGGAAACACAAAATTATGTGCGCAAGGTATTAAAACTCTACTCCCGCTTCAGCGGCGAGAGTAATTAATATTGGCTCATTTAGTGTGTCAGTTCGGCAATAGTCCAATCGATCACCTCAAGGTAGTTCTCTGGCAGCAGTAGTTTAAGCTGTTGCATCGACTCGATCAGCTCCGCTTCGCTGTCGCGGCAGAAATTGATGTGGCCGACCTTGCGGCCCGGGCGCACTACTTTGTCGTACCAGTAGAGTTCGGTGCCGGCGACAGCCAGCCAGTCGTTATTAAGTTCGATGCCGATAAGGTTAATCATCAGCGAGTGACCGCGCACGGTTGGCTGTGAGATGGGCAGCTTGGCAACGGCGCGCATGTGGGCTTCAAATTGACTGACATTACTGCCCGCTTGAGTCCAGTGGCCGGAGTTGTGTACGCGCGGTGCCAGCTCATTAATCTGCAGCTTATCTCCGCTGCGGAACAGCTCCATTGCCATCACGCCGACATAGTCGAGCTTGTCCATCAGCTTGCCCAGCATCTGCTCGGCCTCAGCTTGCAGGGGTTGTAGGCGGCTCAGGTTGGCAATTGACGCCATCAATATGCCATTGACGTGCAAGTTAAGGGTCAGCGGGTAGAAGAAACTATTGCCCTTGTGGTCGCGCATACCGACTAGCGAGATTTCTTCATCAAAAGCAATCGCCTGCTCGGCAATAGACTGGTTGCGGAAATCTGCGGGAATAGCCGAGCCACCGCTCTGCTTCAACCAGTGCTGGCCTTTGCCATCATAACCACCGGTGCGGCGTTTGAGCAGTACTCGCTGGCCGAGGGCTGCGTGCAGATCGGTCTCAAGGCTGGCATCGGTGATATCAAACCAGGGTGCGGTGGCAAGGCCCAGTTCATCAATCAAGGATTTTTGGGTAAAACGATCAGCCAGAGTGGCGAATACCTCCTTATTAACGAAGCCTGGGTGGGCGGCCAATTGACTGGTGGCATCGGTTTCTGGCCACTGCTCGCGCTCGGCGGTAATGATATCGCCTTCCGAGAGGTGCAGTGAGTGGTGGTCTTCGATATCCACCGGCTCAACGTCCAGTGCTAGCGGCGTGGCGGCATGCTTTAGCATAGCGCCTAGCTGGCCTGCACCTAGTACCCAAATCTTGCTCATCAAAAATCTCTCTTAAGCTTCTACACGAGGGTCGGGATGCGACAGCACGGTTTCGGTTTGTTCGGCGCGGAAGGCTTCAATACGAGCCGCTAGTTTGGCGTCATTATTGCCCAGCATTTGGCTGGCCAGTAAACCGGCATTAAAAGCACCGGCTACGCCAATGGCAAGGGTACCTACGGCGACGCCTTTAGGCATCTGTGCGATAGACAGTAAGCTGTCCATGCCGTTTAAGGCTTTAGACTGCACGGGCACGCCCAGTACAGGAAGACGAGTTTTGGAGGCAATCATACCGGGCAGGTGAGCGGCACCACCGGCACCACCGATAATCACCTGAATACCGCGATCGGCTGCATTTGAGGCAAAGCTCATCAGTTTGTCGGGGGTGCGATGGGCGGAAACAACTTCCACCTCATACGGTACCTGCAGCTTGTCCATGATTTCGGCGGCGGCTTGCATGGTTGGCCAGTCGCTCTTAGAGCCCATAACCACGGCTACTTTTGCTTGCATGTCTATCTCCTGTTAGCAGCTACTTTAGCCGCTAAGGGTGTGCTGAAAATCGATCATTTTAACGCAGGCAGGAGGCTTGTGCCTACTGCTATCTGAATCGCTATAAATTAACCCCATAAGTAGCCCTGATTGGAGATAGATTTTCAGCCGGAGAGATTGCTTAAGTTTAAAAAATAGTTCCTAAAAACATATAAATACTCTGCTCGCCGGTATTGGTTCTGCCATAAGACAGAATTACTGGGCCAATATTAGACGCTACGCCAATCGATACACTGCCAGCACTAATAGTGTCCGACAAGTCGATGTCGTCGCTGTTGTTCCAGACATTGCCGCGTTCGAATGACAAGCCTATATAGGTTGGGAAGGCGAAAGCGCCAAAGTCATTGTCGGCCAGACGGTAGTTGTAGAGCAAGGCACCGAAGGCTTTGTAGCGGCCAGATATTTCATTTTGGTTAAATCCGGATAACTTTCTGTAGCCGCCTAAATCCTGTGTTACGGTGGGCACCAATAAGCTGGAGTCGGTGCCGCCAAACTCAAAGTTCAATGCTAGGCTATGACGCTTAATACTGTGTGCGGCTAACCATTCGAAGCTGCCATTTTGGCTGTGGTCCGTATTATTGTGGTCATCTTCAAAAATGGAGGACGCCGTAAGTTCTAATGATTGGCCGCGGGTGGGAAAGTAAATGTTATCGAGTGTGTCGTAGCCAAAGCGCAGGTAGGGACCATAGCTATTAAAGTCGATGTCTTGGGCTACACCGAGTAAGTCTACATTTCCGCGCACGGCACCATAGCCTAGAGCGGCAATAGCCTTGGAGTTTATATTCCAGCCCAGCTCTGTCTCTGTGTAGAGTGTATTGAATTCGGTGGCGATGTAATCGAGATTGTTATCGGAGAGATCGTTAAAATAAAAGTTGCGTTTTTGTTTGCTGAAACCCGCCTCGACATTCCAATAAAAATTTTGATTTTTATCCAGTGGAGTATAAAATTCGGTACTGATATCAGTGCGAGTGCCGATAATAAATTCACTGCGCCACTCAGCGCCATATCGATTAATCTCGGTAAGGGTGTAGGCGCCGCCGATGGCGACATTACTGCGGCCATTAAGCGATTCCTCCACGCTGATCATCATGTCGAAAAAACCTGGTCCCCAAGATTTTTCTTTAGCGTATATCACCAGTACATTGTCATCGCCGCGCTGCTCAAATTCATAATCGACGCGTTCATATAAATCCTGAGCGTAGAGACGATGAATATTCTCTTCTAGTTCGATCTGGCTGTAGGGCACGCCTTTTTTTACGCCGAGAGCTCGTTTGATAATACTTTTGTCAAGCCGGGCGTTACTGATAATTTTTATGCGGTCGGCAATAAAGCTATCACTTTCTGGAATACCGGTGCGGCGCTGATTTTTTTGCTTAACATAGTGATTGTAATCACTATCGGTCAGGCTCAGTGCCGCCAATTGTGGTGCTGCTAAACGAGCGGCCTTTTCTCCCAGTGGCAAGCCCTCTTCGACACGACCAAAATCACCGGTACCTATAAAGCTAACTTCGGGCTTAATGAGAATGTCGCGCTCAGTCATGTTATCGATCTGCTGACGAGTACTGGTGCTGGTCATATGGGTAATCAGTTGACCAACAATAGCGAGATAGGAGTCGAGTTCTGATTGTTGGCTTAAGTCGTTACCAATATCAATAGCGATGACAATATCGGCGCCCATTTCTTTTAGCACATCGATCGGTAGGTTATTCACGATACCGCCGTCGGCCAGCATCTTGCCGTCGTGCTCGATGGGTTTAAGTACCCCAGGTACGGCCATGCTGGCTTGCATGGCCGTGACTAAATTTCCGCGGTCGAATACATAGGGCTGCATGACCCCAAGATCTAAAGCTACAGTGCGCAGGGGCACAGGCATATCGTCGAAGGTTTTGAAATTGGGCAAGTTTTTGGTTGACTGACGCAGCAGTACCGCCATGGTTTCGCCTTGTATGTAGCCCGACGGTAGGCTTACTTTTGTGCCGTTAAAACCTATATCAGTTTCTATTTGAAACTTGTCGCGAATTTTTTTATTGCGATAAGACAAATCACTGCGCGCAATCTTATCGGAGTAACCACTGGTCCAGTTAGTGGCAAACATGCGCTGTTCAATTTCATCAGCCGATAAACCTATCGCCACCATACCCGCGACATAGGCGCCAATAGAAGTGCCGGCTACGTAGTCGACGGGGATATTCATTTCTTCTAGTACGCGAATAACGCCGATATGTGCCGCACCTTTAGCGCCACCACCCCCGAGCGCTAAGCCAATTTTTAAGCGCTGTTGCTGTTCGGCCATAGTGGTGGACGAAAAACATAGAATACAACTCAGAATCAGTAATCGGCAAGGCATAGGAATTCTTGTGTAACGCATGATTGATGGTTTTCCAAACAGTTATAGTCGAGCAAACCTGAAACAATCGGTTAGCTTTATTGGTAGTCTTGGGCTCACTGATCGCTACAGTTCCAAAAACTCGGGTCGATGGCTCTGATGTCATAGTTAACGATGACTTGCCGGTTATTCACAGTTGTAATAACTGGAGAGAACCGCTTAATAAAATTATCGATTTTAGCCTCGGTAGTGCGGTAAAAAATTGAGGTAATTACCGACTTCACTCTACGGGATTATAGCGCGGTCTTGCTCGATAGTGCGCATGCTACCTATACCAAATATAGCGGTGATATTAAGATGGGCGTTATTGCGTAGTAGCGAGTGGTAGTGTTTTGTCTGGTAGCCGAGATGTAAATCATGACTAATTACCATAACTGCGTAAATGCATTAGAGGTCATAACTATGAATTGCGTTAGCTTATCAATGGCCGTTACAGGCACAATCAGAAGATAGTTCAGTGATGATTGCGGTCGCTCGGCCAGTATTTGATAAGCATCCTATTGGGTGCTGTCACTGTAATAACCGATAAACCGATGCTTGTTATTTTAGTGGGTGCTATCGGCGGGGTTATTATATCGGGCATTTGGATAAGGTGTTGGTCGGCGCTGTGGTATTGAGTATGACTTATCCATTAATGAAGTGGTTGTTGCCGGATATGGTCTCACACCTTGCTCGAGCCTGCCTATTGGCCTAGTTTAGACACTGTTAATGACTAAAAAAAGGCTGATACTCTTGGTACCAGCCTTTTTGATTGGAACTGTATTAATTAAGCTGCAAAGCGCTGGTCCAGATAATTAATTATATCCTTGGATTCATACATCCACTCAACATTACCGTCTTTTTCAATGCGCAGACAAGGCACTTTTACTCGGCCACCTTCTGCGCTGAGCTCTTGGCGATACTCGCCAGGCTTCTGTGCGTCGCGAGTGACAATTTTTATATTTAAACGGCGAATGGCGCGGCGGGTCTTAATACAGAAGGGGCAGGCATAAAACTGATACAGCGAGATAGTGCTGGCATCTGTATTTGCCGCATTTTGTGCCAGTGAGTTTCGTTGCACTTTCTTCGGGCTAAATACCCAGTCGATGGCAACAATCAGCCGGCCAAGGCCTTCGCGAACAAGTTTAAGCAGCATAGTGACGTCTCTGTATCAATTAGTGCGAGCGTGAAGTGGCGAGTATTGTAACAGAATGATGTTGTATGAAAAGTAATCAGTTTTTTTGGTCTGAAGTGGCTAGCGCAGAAACTTAATAGCCAATGCCGTACTAAGGCCCCAAACCCAGTTAAAAAATAGTATCAGCAGTATTGTCAATAGCCCCAGGTCTAAGCCCGCTAACCCCTTGTAAGCTTGCATGGGCAAAACTACAAAAAGCTGCATAAGGGTCGGAAATACAGACAAAACTGTGCCTTTCATCAATAATCGCGAGTTGAGCATGGGCAATATAAATAGTAGCCCCCATAAGCCGCCCCAGACAATACGTGGGTAAATCCAATGTGGTGTGAGTCCCGGTGCTATAGCCACACCCAGCGATTGGCTTATGCCCTGTTGGCCAAGCTGCCAAATCACTAGACTATTGATAAGAGCGCCGATACAACCGGCGGCGAAAAAGAACATCAGTTTATGCATAGCAATAGGTTTCTCTGTACAAAATTATGGGGTTTAGCTACAGCGCTATTATTGAGGCTCTGGGCAGAGTGATAAGTTCATCACCGGGTGCGATAACTAGCAACATTTTATCAAAACTGGCCAGTTTTAACTCTTTAACTTGGAGGTCAACAGTCACTCTGTGGCCGCAAAATATAAAACTATTACCTGGCCACAGGCGCAGACACCGAGACTGCTAACGATCACAGCCTGTCGCCGCACTTGTTCGCTGAGCGGATACAATCCAAGCATCGGCAGCAGTCAGTCTATAATGTAGCACTATCTGACTGATGACTTTGACCCATAAGACTATGCTGATACATGGCAATGCAGGGGCCGATACAGCGCGGCAGTAAAATAAACCGGTCGAACTTAATCGTGGCAAAACGATTGCAAAGTCCGAGCGCAAGAATTTCCATACATCCAGTAAGTTGATGGGGGTGAAATTGTGTTTATGAACTGCTTCATAGCTGCTGGCTTACGGCGTATTAACCCCTGAAATTATGCAGTCGAAAAACTGAGGTTTTTGAGTCTACTAGAGTCTGTTGATATTTTTAAGTTCGTATTATGAGGATACGAATGTTCGAAAAATTCTACTAGTTATAGTTCAGCTTGAAAAGAAGCCACATTTACTAATGAGTGTTAGTAGTAAGTTGTCAAGAGCCGTCAGCGGCAAAGGATACTGTTGTATATGTCACGACTTTTTATCGGCTGTCCTATTGATATTGATAGCGCTGAACTTATAGTCCACTCTTTAATGCCATGGCAACAAAGCGAACAGAAAGTGCATTGGTTACGGCAGGAAGATTGGCATGTGACCTTGGCATTTATAGGCGAGGTCGATGACTTTTTAGAGCGAAAGCTAGCTTCTAGTATGGATCTCCATTTAGGCGAGCAGCCATGCTTGCAGGCGCCGCTCTTAAATCTATCGGCCTTTCCCAATGTTAACTCAGCGGCTATGGTGGCTAAGGTGTTAGCGTGCCCGGCACTGCAAGCTTTGCACCAAGTTTGTACTAATATATGCGCTGAGTTGTTGCTGCCTCCTTGCCCCTGGCCCTATCGACCGCACATCACTCTGGCGCGCAAGGCTAGTTTTCTTTTGCCTAGATTATTGTCGTTAAAACTCAATGGTCATCTCGATATTCGGCAGGTGGCGCTATACCGCAGCGAAGTTTCCGACAATGGCCGTAGCTACAGAATTATTCACCAATGTGCATTGCGCTAAATTAGGCCAGCAAAACATAACTGTTAATCCATACAGGGTTTTGCTATGGTTATGACATCACCAGTTGAGGTTAGTTAATGCAAGCAGGGTTTCAGTGGGACGCCAGCGACAGTTATGACCGCTGTTATCGCCAGAGTTGTATGGACTATATCGACAGCTTGCCTGCCGCCATGCCCTGGTGTGAATACATCCGCATTTTGCAGGCGGTAATCAATCAGCTAGAAGCACCGTTACCACACTCCGCGAATACTGAGTGGACAGGGTTCTAGCGGTCAATATTTTTGAGGCACAGAGTATGTTTGAGACACGCAGAACGAGTGGCTATCGTTATTCGGCCAGACAGTTAAAGGCTATCGAAGCTTTCGAGGTCGATGAAGGCGCGAAAGCCCTTGCTCATGTGGTGTTGGGGCAGCAGCAACCTTACGTAGCCAAACGCCAGGTCATGGCCAGAATGCTGGGTTGTGATCTTGAAAGTCTCGGCGGGTTTATCGGTCAGTTATCTAGAAGCGGCTTGATGCAAATTACTTGCTTAAGTGTGGGTGCGGACAATGGGTCGGCGCAGGGCGGTGAAGATATGTACCGCTTTAATTTAGGCAGATAGCCATTTAATAACAAAATAAAGTACTCGTATTTCGTTTCAGTTTTGACTCTATTTACGACTGTTGTCATTATTGAGTAGTCACTTAATAATGGAAGATGACTATGAGCTATACCTTATTTGAATGGTTGTTTTTGCCGGGGTTGCTGTTATTGGCTAGCGGCATGATTTACATTCCAAAATGGCGTGAAAAATATTTGCGTGCACGCCAGTTCACCTCCCGGCAACGGGCGATTATCTGTACTCAGTTGCCCATATTTAAAGTATTGACTGTTGTTCAAAAAAAGCAATTACTAGAGCTGATGCAGGTGTTCCTTGCGCGTAAGACATTTTATGGCTGCGCTGCTCTGGAGGTTACTGAGACTATGCGTCTTAGTATTGCCGCACAGGCATGTCTGTTGTTGCTAGGACGCAAAACCTCGGTCTATCACAAGCTGAAATCTATTCTTATTTATCCCGCCGCGTTTAAGGCGTCGCGTGAAAGTCGCGATGCCAATGGTGTGGTCAGTGCCACTGATCATCATATGCTGGGTGAGAGCTGGGACAGTGGCCGAGTGATTTTATCGTGGGATGATGTCAGCAGCGGTGCCGAAGACTTTAACGACGGCCAAAATGTGACCTTGCACGAATTTGCCCATCAGCTCGACAGCGAGTCGGGTGCCACCAATGGGGCGCCACTGCTGCACACCAATCGTTACACTACTTGGTCGAAAGTGCTGAGTAAGGACTACCAATGTTTACAGCATCGGGCCAGACGAAATTTAAAAACGGTGATGGACAAGTACGGAGCCACTAATGAGGCCGAGTTTTTTGCGGTTGCAACAGAGACATTTTTTGAAAGGCCGCGACAGTTAGCCGAGAGGAGGCCGGACTTGTTTGAGGTTTTAAGAGCCTATTATTGTCTGGATCCGAGGGATTGGTGTTTAACTGAGGGCACCTAAAAAAAGACCTAAAAAAGGGCGCTAGCTATTAGCGCTCTTACGATAGTTCTAGGAGAGAGTGTTAGTGGTTATGTTGTGTCGCGCGCTGCTCTAAGGCTTTAATTCGATCTTCAATTGGGGGGTGTGAACTCCACAACTGCCTAAAGCCTTGTTTGGTTTTTTCTCCGATACCAAAGGCGGCCAGTTGTTCTGGCAGTGCCTCGGGTTCTTTTTGCGCCAGGCGCTTTAATGCGTTAATCATGTTCCTGTGACCAGCGAGATCGGCGCCACCGGTATCGGCGACGAACTCTCGTTTTCTTGAAAAATACATGACGATGGTACTGGCCAAAATAGATAGGACAACCTGAGAAACTATAACCGCGACAAAGTAGCCAATTCCATGACCCTGATTGTTCTTGAGAATCACTCGGTCAATCACATGGCCAATAATTCGCGACAGAAACACCACAAAAGTATTCACCACGCCTTGAATTAGCGTTAAAGTGACCATATCTCCGTTGGCGACATGGCTTAGCTCATGGCCGATTACGGCCTCAATCTCGCCCTGGGTCATGTTGTTGAGCAGACCTTGTGACACAGCGACCAAGGCTTTGTTTTTGCTGGCGCCGGTGGCAAAGGCATTCATGTCGTTTGATGGAAAAATCGCCACTTCAGGAGCTTTAATGCCAACTATGTTTGACTGCTTGGCTACGGTATCGAACAGCCACTGTTCAGGCTTATTTTTAGGTTCATTGATTACCACCGCGCCGGTCATGCGTTTGGCCATCCACTTCGATATGAGCAGCGAGATAAATGCCCCGCCAAAACCTATTACGCCAGAGAGAATAACCAGTGCTTGGATATTTAAATCCGAACCGTTCTCGGCCAATATACTGTCCACACCTAGCAGTCTTAAGGTGATACTCAGCACCAACATAATGGCGATGTTGGTCATTAAGAATAAAAAGATACGTTTCATAGTTAACTCTATTGTTAGTTCTGAATAATAGGCTTTTGAATCATAGTCGGAGCAATAATGCGATGCTGACTAAGATATTAGCATATCCCTTGTAGAGGTAATCCGATCACAAGGAACTGATATAATCCTCTGTCGACATCTTCTCTCGCACCAATTCCCGACAGGCACCTCTTTGACTCGCTCCTTCAGAAAAACCGCTAAGTCTAAACTGCATCCGCGCAATCAGCACACTGGCGGCTATGATTTTAAACGCCTAATCAAGCGTAGCCCTGATCTGGTCGATTTTACAGCTAGTAATCTAGCGGGTCATATCAGTATCGACTTTAGCGACAAACATGCAGTGCGAGCTTTAAACCGTGCGCTGCTGTACACGCATTACAATATTAAGTTTTGGGATATACCGGAAAATTACCTTTGTCCGCCTATTCCCGGCCGAGTTGACTATCTGCATTATCTGGGCGATTTACTGGCCTTAGACAATAACAACCAGGTGCCGCATGGCCGTTCCATCAAGGTTCTGGATATAGGCACGGGCGCCAACCTGGTCTATCCGCTCACCGGTCAAAGCGAATATGGCTGGAGCTTCACTGGCTCCGATATAGATCCCGCAGCGGTCAAGTTAGCTCAACAGATTGCTAAATCTAATCAGTTAAAGATTGCAATTAAGTTGCAAAATAATAGCAGTGACATTTTTCGAGGCATAATCACAGTCAAAGACAATTTTCACCTCACGCTGTGTAATCCGCCTTTTCATGCGTCTAATGAAGAAGCGCAGCAGGGCACTCAGCGCAAATGGAAGAATCTAGGTAAAGGCAGCTCAAATACGCTAAATTTTGGTGGCCAAAATGCCGAGTTATGGTGTCCAGGGGGCGAGGTAAAATTTATCACTAGCATGATTACGCAGAGCATTGAGTTTGCCGACCAGTGTCTATGGTTCAGCTCGTTAGTGTCAAAAAAAGAAAGTTTAAAACCGCTCTATGCCGCGCTTAAAAAAGCGGGAGTCGAAGAGTCGCGCACTATAGATATGGCTCAGGGTCAAAAAGTTAGTCGCTTTATTGCCTGGACGTTTATCGATCAAACCGGACGTCGTGCGGCATTAAAGAATTAGAGAGATAACTTCAGGTGATGATTCGCATAAATAGTTAGATTGGATATAGAGAAAGAACCAATAGCAATACATAAAAATCTCAAGACAAGTAAATATTAGTGAAAATATCGGCTGCGAAAATATTAATATAATCACTAAATGATTGCTGCAGAATTAAACCTGGAAATTTTTTATAATGCTTATGACAAGATAAATAAGTCGAGACTATTCTCGCGGTAGTTATTGGGTGGTTTTTTCAATATACATCCATAATAATGATATAAGTGCCTATTTTTCGAGAAAAAATAGGCATGCAGAGTTTCTTATCTCATGAATAAATGTCTGCCAGAACAGTTAATATGGTATATAAAACGTGGGTTAATAATGGCCTTGAAGAGGAGCGGAGAGTCTTTATAGTTATTGTAAGTGTTACTATCAAATAATTTAGCTTTTATCAAAGGGATGTAATGTGAATAAGAAATTTTTTTCTATAGTCTTTCTGGCCACGGCCTATATATCTGGCGTTTATGTCATCAGTCTGCAGTCAGAGGCTATGATTAAACAAGAATTTAGCAAGCAACAAAAAATTGCCAATATCAATCATGGTATGACTGTCTCAGATATAGATTATGAACGTGGGCTATTCACTAGTGATGCTAGCTTTACTCTGACTATCGAACAAGATTCAGATAAATTTATTTCGATTGAAAATAGAATATCCATCCAGCATGGCCCAGTTATGATAACTAGCCAAGGATTAAAATTAGCATTGTTTAATGCTGACAGTAGTTTTATAGGCAACAATTTTTCTATCATTACCGCTATTAATGACATGACAGAAGAGGTGCAAGTTAAATTGGTGGATTATTTCAGTAATGACTTTGCAATATCTGCGCTTACTGTTGGTTTCACTGGGAGTGCTAATTACATGTTTAGCATAGCCGCATTAAAAATAGAGCAGCAACAAACCCAGTTTAATTTTGACGGTATAGTTGTCAGTGGCGAGGGCAATTTTACTCAGCGGCATCACGCCGGCACTCTACAGTTAGGAGCCTTAACCTATAGTAATGGCGATAGCAGCTTTGATCTTCAGGCCAGCTCTGGCGCTTTCGACATAATACCAACTGATGATTTTCTCAGTAATAATACTGTTAGTATTAACTTTCCTCAGTTAGCAATAAAGTCCAATGGTAATACATTTTTTGCTAAAGATGCTGGTATTGACTTTATCCAGTCTTACGATGATGACAATAGAATTAGCTTTAAAGAAAGCTTTTATATCAACGACATTGAGTCTTCGTCGCCAGTGCCGGTATCCGCGATACACTATGACATAGAAATTAGTAATATCGACAGTAAAGCTTTTGAACTATGGTCTCAACTGGCCCCAGATTTTCAGTCGGCATTGCAAGCCGATGGGCAGTTAGATTTTGAATCTGAAACTGTCATAGCGGCGACCAGAAGTATACTTACGTCTTTATTAAAAAAAGACTTAGCGCTTAATCAGAAACTCAAACTGAAGATTATGGATGGCGATGCAAGTATTGAGGTCGATGTTAAATTTGTCGGTATTGCCAATAATGTTCATGCTATGGATGTTAAAAATCCTATCGAATTATTATCGGCGGTAGATATAGATTTGATAATTAAAAGCGATGAAGCCGTGGTAATGCAAACCCCTATTGCAGCAATGGTAGGCATGTATATCGATCAAGGATTTATTAACAAGGATGGCCAGAAACTAGTGGTTGATATTGGCATACGTAATGGCGAGATGACAATAAATAATAAACCTTTCCCGTTAAAAGAACAGATAGAAAATTATATTCAGCAGCAACAAGCAGAGCCTGCGAGCCCTTTAGAGATTACGCCAATAGACGCCGATAAATTATAAACGGTAGGAATAGCGGGGTGGCTTTGTCTTTTTTTCAAATAAAGGCAGCGGGTTCTAACAACCGAGTATGTTTCATGTTAAATAAAGACCGCTACTGATCGATTTATGTGCAGTTTTCTCGACGCTCGCGGCGTGGTAATAACATGAAAAAGACCATCTCATCGGTGGTTTTTTGTGCATGAGCGTCGAGGTTGTTTGGAGCTTGAGAGGCTTTGCTGTCTCAGTGCCGGGGTATGTTCAAGTAGGGCTTTTATATAGATAGTCCATTGATGTCCCGTATTCTGGCCCCATTATTCAATAGGTCTAACGGGAAATCGATATTCGGTTATAATTGAACAATATTTACACTCACTTTAGTTTTTATTAATAAGTGAGGGACGACTAATAGAATTATTTAGGCAGAGATTTTATGGCTTTTTTTGATTTAGAAACCCCAGACAACAATCAAACCGACAATCTAGTATGGCTGGGTCATTTAAGCCCCGATACTGACACCATCAGTTCTGCTATCGCTGCTGCTGAGTTGTTTGGTGGCGAAGCGCGCCGTGCTGGCGAACTGAATAAAGAGACTGTGTACGTACTGGATTACTGCGGTTTAGACGCTCCCGCAATGATCAGCCAACAAGACGGTCAAAAGGTCGGTTTGGTGGATTTCAACCAGAAGACGCAGCTGCATAAATATGTCTGTAATGACGATATCGTTGCGATCATTGATCACCATGCTATTCAAGATCAGCCGATTACCTTTAACAAAGCTATCTCAATGGATATTCGCCCCTGGGGTAGTGCCGCTACTATTTTGGCTGATCGCTTTGAAAAAATGGGTAAGACCATGAGCAGCACCACGGCCTGTGTTTTATTAGGGGGTATATTGTCGGACACCCTGATTTTTGAATCGCCAACAACCTGCCCGCAAGACAAAGTGTATGCCGAGAAGCTGGCCCAAATCGCCGGCATCGACGACATAGTGGCCTTCGGTACAGCGATGCTGGAGGCTAAATCTGATTTGGCCGATGTTGATACCTATAGTATTTTAAAACTTGATTTCAAACATTATGTAATCAACGATAAAAAAGTCGGTTTTGGCGTTGCTGAAACTTTGCTGCCAGAACAGCTTATCGAGCGCCAAGCATCTTTTTTAACAGAGATGAAAGTCGAAAAAGCCAAGCAGGGCTTGGATTATATTTTCTTCGCTATTGTGGACACTAAAGCCAAGCAATCGCATTTGGTGTTATTTTCACAAGCGGAACAAGATTTGGCGAGTGCAGCCTACGGCGAAACCGCAGCTTCCCAATGGATGCTATTACCTGGTGCAATATCTCGCAAGAGTCAGTTGATGCCAGCAATACAAGCAACATTGTCTGCGTCAACTCAATCTACTGTGGAGCCGGCATTGGCGGTTGTTTAAGTTCTACTAAGTTAGTTTTAAGATCGGGCTGAAGTGCGTTGTTAATAACGTATTTCAGCTTTTTTTTGCCTTTTAGTTGGGCTGTGCTGAACCTAAAGGCTACTTATCCGGCATTAGCCACTGGCTTGGGTGCTGGCCAGAATTAGCGGTACGGATCAGTAAAGCGCAAAGGCTAAAATGAGGTAAGTCGGGTAAAACTCTTGTTGAACTAAATTAGCGCTTTTTTATACAAGGACAAGCGGAGACCAGCGACTAATGCGAAGGCTTTTTCGCGAGGAAAATTGTGTGTCGGCTGCCTTTGCCGGGCCTCGCTCTAACGGTGCGAACTGTGACAGAGAACCGAGTTTTTTTGAGCCTCTTAGTAAATAACTCATCTGGGTGTGCAGACCACACCGCCAACATCCCGCCGGGGCGTAAGCTTTTATATAAGGCCTCTAAACCATTGCTGGAATATAGCCAATCGTTATCCGTTTTGGTGATGCCATCGGGCCCATTATCGACGTCTAGCAATATGGCATCAAAGTCCGGTTGCTGTTTTTTAATTAATTCCGCTATATCGCCCAATTTCACATGGCAGCGACTATCCGCCAGTGGTTTACCGGCACACTCCCCGAGTGGCCCTTTATTCCACTCGACAACTTCAGGAATAAGCTCCGCTACAATGACTTGAGATGTTTCATTTACACACTCTAGTGCTGTGGCCAAGGTATAGCCCATACCTAGCCCACCTACTAATACTGCTGAATGGTCTTTGTTTTTGATATGCGCACAGCCGAGCTTTGACAACTCCTGTTCGGAATTATAAATACGACTATTCATTAGCTCGCCACGCGTGCCAGACAGCCGAATCGAAAATTCATCTTCGCGTCTAAGCAGAGTCAGCTCACCACCATTATTGGGAATAGTCGCTGTGCCGAGTATTATTAATGGCTTCATATTAAGACTGCTCAAATTGCTTGTTTTGTTGTTTTTCTTGAAATTATTTAGGATTAAGATTAGTCGCTTAAACTAGGAAAAATCATATCAGGGTGCATTGGCTCGGCTGATGTATTCATCCCCTTTTTTACGACATAAATAAAGGAAGGTGGCAATATATGCCAAGCCAGGAATAAATAAGTATCCATGCTTAATTTTTTATTAACTACAGATTATGTTATTTACTTCAACGGGGCTACTCTCCCACCCATACCTGAGTTGAGCGTGCGGCCACTTCGATAACATTCACCAATACGGCTGAATTTTCATCTAAAGGCCTTCCCTCGGCTGTATTCAGCAGGCACCGATAAGGAACTTCTTGCATGGTGTAGGGGAGGCTAAAGGTGATTGCCTCGGTGCCGGTATTGAATAGCAGTAGTGTATTGTGTTCACCGTTTATAGCGGGAGGGGCAGAATGTACATCGAATGAAAAAGAGCGCTTTTCACTGATGTGAAGTGCTAAAAACTTGTTACTGGGGTCGCGCCACTGGTTCTCACTAGGGCGTTCGCCGTCGGAGTTTAACCAGAGTAGGGCATGGTGCTGGGCATTCAGATAATAGTGCTCATCGGGCAAAGCCAGGCGGTTGAGTGAGCCTATTTTTTTGCGCAGGGCCATTAAATCACGACAAAACTTTAGAAATTCGGTCTTGCGCGGGTCTAGTTGCCAGTCGACCCAGCTGATGCTGTTGTCCTGACAGTAGGCGTTGTTGTTGCCCTGCTGGGAGTTACTGAGTTCGTCTCCGGCGAGAAAATGCGGCGTACCGCGAGCAAACAGCAGGGTGAAAATTAAATTACGCTTTTGCTGTTCGCGCAGAGCGAGTATGTCGCTGTCGCAAGTTTCGCCTTCAACGCCATAGTTGTCGCTGAGGTTGTGACCGTGGCCGTCTCTATTGTTCTCACCGTTGGCATCGTTGTGTTTGTGTTGATAACTTACAGTGTCTTCCAGGGTGAAACCGTCATGATAAGTTATGCAGTTAACCGAGTTTGCGCAGTTGCGATGGTTTTTATCAAACAGGTCCCGCGAGCCCATAAGGCGGGTAGTAAACTCGCTAATTAAGCCTTCATCGCCGCGCCAAAAGGCGCGGCTACAATCGCGAAATTTGTCGTTAACTTCAAACCAATGGCTGGGGAAGTTACCCAGCTGGTAGCCATTAGGGCCTATGTCCCAGGGCTCGGCGATTAATAACTTTCGACTCAGTAATGGGTCGTGTTGTATGGCGGCAAATATACCGGCGTACTGATCAAAATTGTCTCCATTGCGGCCAAGTATCGGGGCTAGATCAAAGCGAAAACCGTCCAAGCCCATGGGCCCAGCCCAATAGCGCAGGCTGTCTAAAATCAGCTGGGTAACTTGCGGATGACTACTGTTAATAGTGTTGCCACAGCCTGAGTCGTTGCGATATTCAGCGTAATTAAACTGGTAATAGACGCGGTTATCGATGCCTTTGAAAGCGCAGTAACTCTCTTCTTGTGGGCCCTCGGCGGTGTGGTTATAAACTACATCCAAAATAACTTCAAACCCAGCATTATGTAACCCGGTTACCATTTTTTTGAATTCGGCTACCGGGTCGCTAACGGCATAGCGCAAATCCGGACAGAAGAAATTAATTGGGTTGTAACCCCAGTAATTACTCAGGCCTAATTCACTCAGACGTTTTTCACTCATAAAACTGAAGCAGGGCATTAGCTGCAAAGTGGTAACACCAAGTTGTTGCAGGTGTTCGATAACAGCCGGCTCGATCAGCCCCAAATACTTACCACGTTTGTCCTCACTAAGGCCGGGGAAAAGTTGAGTAAACCCCTTAACATGAAGTTCGTAAATAATACGCTGATCTGGATCGACATAAATATTACCCTGGGCCTCAATTTTTTCGTCGTCTTTTACGACAATAGATTTAGGAACAAAGTCGGCGCTGTCACTATTGCCGTGTTCGTCACACCAGAGCAGGGCGCGGTTAAATTCTAGACTGGCCGATAGCTGTTTGGCATAGGGGTCTATTAATAATTTGCTGGGGTTATAAATTTGCCCCTGAGATGTATCAACCGGACCGTCGCAGCGATAGTTGTAGTGCTGCGACGCTGCAATGCCAGCGATATGGCCATGCCAAATACCTCCGTGGCACTCGGTTAAGGCGTGCCGGGCAGTTTCACGGCCAGAATCGTCAAACAGGCAAACCGCCACATGGCTAGCGTGCTCTGAATAGAGGGCGAAATTACAACCTTGCTCGGTCAGCGAGCTGCCGAGCGGGTAGGATTTTCCAGCGGTTAAACTCATAGGGCCATTACTTTTTCTTTGTTTTACGGTTTTTGGTCTTGGCCTTTACAGGTTTTTTCTTTAAGACCGCGGTTTTAGTCTGCTGTACTTCGACTGGCATTGGCTTCAAAAACAGCGTTGCCAGGGCTGGGACATTGAGTTGAATTGAAAAGCTCTGCCCATGCATGGGCTTATTTTCAGCTTTAAAATTATCGCCGACGAGAAAGTCGCTACCGGCGTAGTGGCTAGAGTCGGTGTTGAGCACTACTGCATAGGTGCCAGCACTTGGCACGCCGATGTTATAGTCGGCGCGTGGCTGCGGCGTCATGTTGCTAATAGCGACAATATGGTCGCGCTTGTCGGCGCCAAAACGCACCATCGATAAGACGCTGTTTTCGGCGTCGTCGGCAGCCAGCCAGCTAAAACCATCTCCGCTAAAATCGCGTTCATAAAGCGCGGGCTCATTTTTATAGATGTGGTTGAGGTCGCTCATTAACCGTTGCTGGCCCTTGTGGAAGTCGATCTCCAAAAGGTGCCAGTCGAGTGATTGAGAGTGATTCCACTCGGCGCCTTGGGCGAATTCGTTGCCCATAAAGTTGAGTTTTTTACCCGGGTGCGCGTACATATAACCCATAAATGCGCGTAAATTAGAAAATTTCTGCCAGGCGTCACCGGGCATTTTATCCATTAGTGATTTTTTGCCATGCACCACTTCGTCGTGCGATAGCGGCAGAACAAAATGTTCATCGAAGGCGTAGACCATACTAAAGGTTAGCTCGTTGTGGTGATACTTGCGATAGATATGATCTTTTTGCATATAACGCAAAGAGTCGTTCATCCAGCCCATATTCCACTTAAAACCAAAACCCAAACCGCCTTCAAAGGTCGGCTTGGAAACACCGGGAAAAGACGTAGATTCCTCTGCGATCATCAGCGTCTTTGGATAGTTTAAATATACCAGCTCGTTTAAGCGGCGCAAAAAGGTAATGGCTTCATAATTTTCATTGCCGCCGTCGACATTGGGAATCCACTCGCCATCGTCGCGGGCGTAATCGAGGTACAACATTGAGGCGACGGCATCGACGCGCAGGCCGTCGAGATGGAATTTGTCCAACCAGTAAACGGCGTTACTGATCAAATAATCGCACACCGTCTCGCGGCCGTAATCATAAATCAGTGAGTTCCAATCTTTGTGCCACCCGCGCTTAGGATCCTCGTACTCAAACAGTGGAGTACCGTCAAAGTTGGCAAGGCCGTGACCATCGGTGGGGAAGTGTGCCGGCACCCAATCGAGAATTACGGAGATACCGGCCTGATGGCAGGCATCGACAAAGGCTTTGAAATCGTCGGGGTTGCCGAAGCGGCTGGTGGGCGCGTAAAGCCCAACCGGCTGATACCCCCAAGAACCATCGAACGGGTATTCGGTAATAGGTAGCAGTTCGAGATGGGTGTAGCCCATCTCTACTACATAGGGAATTAACTGCCGAGTTAATTCAGCGTACGTTAACGGCTTGTTGTTTTCATCGCGACGCCAGCTGCACAGTTGTACCTCGTAAATACTCATCGGTGTTTCGCGAGGGTCTACTTCTGGTCTATTTTGCCAAATACTGTCTTGCCACTGATAAGTGTCGTGATCATAGACACGGCTGGCAAAAGACGGAAATTGATCAATTGAGAAACCATAGGGATCGATTTTGTGCGGCAGTACATCACCTTGCTGAGATTTTATTTCATATTTGTAAGCTTGAGTGGCATCCATCTCAGGTACAAACAAGTGCCAGTTACCATGCTCGCTGCTGGCCATCGGATGGTTGCTACCATTCCAGTGGTTGAAGTCACCGATTAGACTGACAGAGCGGGCATTGGGCGCGAAGACTACAAAACGAGTGCCAGAAATTTCGATTCCATCGACAGTGACCGAGCAGAGATGGGCACCCTGATGGTTGTATAGACGCGATCTGTCCCATTGCTGATGGTCGAAGCGTTGTTCGGGGAATTGGTAAGCATCGTATTTTGTGTAGCTGCTTTCTGAGCCTTCTTGATTGCGATAAGTAATGCGCAGGCGGAAGTGATGCTCGGGAGTTTCTAGCGAGGTTTGAAATAAACCCCCAGTATCTAGACAGTCCATTAGCGCTAAGACTTTATTGCTGGTTGGGTCTAGTGGTAGCAGTTCCACCTTGCAGGCGTTGGGCTGCCAACTAGTGACGGTCACAATATCCCCATGGCGCTCGCAACCGAGTTGCTCAAAGGGGCGAGCGCAATGAGCATGCTTAAGCTCGTCTAGAAGTTCGGCACTACAGTGCGCGGTTGGCTTGTGTTTATTGATTACAACATCAGTCATTTTTTTAAATCCGTTTAGTCAATTCTTCAAGGGCGCGTTTAATATACAGCTGAGCAATTTGCGGCGGTGCTTGCATTAAGTAATCGAGGCTACGCTCGCTGCCTACAGGAACCTCGACTTTGTCTGTTTTTGTGGGTTCAATATTATCGCTGCGATAAAAATCAGCTGCTTTGTTGACCACTTCACTGAGGTAGAGGCGATTGCCAAAGTCCGCATGTGGCATACCTGCACAGAATTCGGTATAGGCACTTAAGGTCTCAATAATCATACTTTTGTAGTAGGCAGGGTGCAGTGGCTGGATCAGATTTTCAATCAGCAGGGCAAAGTTTTCTTCGCCGGGGGTCATTGAGTTAAGCGCTCGCTTGCAGTCGAGTACGGCATGTTGATTGCGCGGATCATCAAATACTATGTACTGAACCTGCTTCATACTAGACCAGATGTCCTGCAAAAAGTCACTGTCGAAGCGGGTAATTAGCCCGCGTGCTAAGCGCCATTCAAACCAGTCGGTATCCACTACTAATGAGCGGCTAGCATCAGAGTAGTGCAAGCTCTCTGCTTTATCACTGTGCAAATGAACCGCCAAGTCATCGGAAAAATGTTTGCGCTGATCGGCAAATATTCGGCGCAACTGCAGGAAAAATTCATGCGGTGTCAGCTGGCCCAATAGCGTAAGAGCACCCTCTTTTAAAGCCGCCTTATCACCGTCTTTGCTTATGTTTTTATCCAATCGCTGCTGCGCACAAAGAGTTAGTAGGTGGTTGAGACGAATAGTACGTAGCCCTTCAAATAATTTGGGCTCGGTGCGGACTAAATTGCCCAGCGTCAATAGCACCTCTTGAATTAATGCCTGCTCTAAAGGTTCAGTGCAGGTATTGCGAATGATCTGATCGAGTTCGGTGGCCGAGAGAGATTCTGTAATACGTTGGCCGCGGCCGGGTTGCCCCAGGACTATCGTCTGGCGACGCGCCTGCAATTCAGACAGTGCATCAGACAGCTCATTGCTGGGCTGTTGCAGCAGTGCGTAGCTGTAGCGCATTAGCAGCCAGTCGTGGCGGCGACGAGCGCGTTGAAATACCGACAGCGCCAATTGGCCCACGGTAAGAGTTTGTTCCTCGAGCAGTAGATTATCATTAATACCAAGCCCGGTGCACAGGGCTTTTAATGTTTCCATTTGCGCAACACTGTCACCGTCATTTGGCAGTAGCGGCGAAAACGTTCGGTCGGCAACCGATGACCAGGAAATTGAGCTGTGCTCATTCAGCGTGGTTAGGCAAATGTTCGGTATTTGCATACAGTTTACATGAGCGGCGCGTTTGGCAATGTCAGCGGTGGCATGCGAGATTCGCTCGTTAATCGAGCGATGCTGAAAACCGCGTAAGGTGACAAAAAATGCATCGATATCGGGTAGGTCACAGGTGTCTTTGTCGACCAGCAGCGTGAATACTGCAGGTTCGCGGTAAAACCAATGTTTCTCTATGTACTTAATTTCACCATGTAGAATTTCGGCCAGCATTTGCGCATCGGCTTTGCGGTAGTCGATGGCATTATCTTGCATCCAAGACAGCGTCAATAACTGCTGACCGTTAATATTGTAGGGGTGGGCAGTAGCCAAACTCTGTAGTGTGCGCTTGGGGCGGCCACTTAAATTGAGCTGAGCATTGGCACCCAATGCACCGAAAGCATCGACTAAGTGCTCTGCCGAAATTACTTTTAGCGGTCGAATATCGCGCAGAGTTTCACTGATCACACCGTAGCGTGACAGCTTACGTTTTACGTGATCATTCTGCGCCAGTATCACCAGCGCAATAGAAGGTTTCTCAATTTTTGCCTGACGTTGGTGCAGCAGCAGTGGGTCGATATCTTGGCAGTCAATATAGCCTTCATCTAGTAATAAGCCGATGGTATACAAGCTCTGCGCCCATATTAAGGGTACATTATCATTGGCGACGCGTTTTTGGCTGCCGGGGTGTTCTTTTTCGGCGGCAATACAATCGGCTGGCACATAGTAGAGCTCGGGAAGCAACATAAAGCCGTCTTTTTCGACCATCAGATGTTCAAGTTTAGTGCGATAAAATTGGGCCAGTTCTTTGTCGCCACTAAAGTTAGCGCTGATATAAAGATAGGTGAAAAACAGTGGCCACTCTGACTCAATGTTTTCAAATCCTGATAGCTCTGCGTGCTCATAATACATGCGGCTTTGATCTTCGAGCACCGATTGGTGACCGTCGAGTAAAAAACGCTTGCAGCCATAGCGTCCTTCGAGCTTACTACGAATTTCATCGCGGGTGCGCTGGATCAAATTTTTATCGTCTACCGCAAACGCAGGGAAGCCAATTACACTTAGCAGGGCACTGTCGCATTCTTTCGAGCGGGACTCGCGTGGCAGCAGTGTTTGCAAGGTGGCTTCGGCGCGGGCGATAGCGTCGGCTATAGTGTGCACTACGGCGCTGGGGGGGCCGTCAAGACCGAATAAATTTAAGCCGTCTAGTGCGGTGAGAGCCGCTTTGGCCATACCTACTGAGCTGGCATTGACCTCGGTTTTACCATTATTAATTTTATTGCCGCGCTCCCATATGCCAAAGTCACGAATGCGATAGGCTCGAGAGATGTAGTAAATTAAATTTTGAACAAAATCGACTTCGGCTTGAGTGACAATTATCCGTTGGCCTCCGGCGGTCACTTGTGCCAGCAGCAATAAATATATCGAGGTGGCGTCTATTTGTAGGTGCCCCCAAGCATCATCGGCCACGACTTCCAAACCGGTGGCAGTATTGTATTTTGCGTGCAAACTGTCGTGTGCGGCGAGGCTGTATTTAAAGCTTTCAACTTTATTGGCCTGACGCATCATACATTGCAGCAAACCACGCATGAGTTTTATAGTCGCCTGTTCTAACTCGTCGCATTTAAGTTTGTCGCCGCTTTTTTTAAACGCTTTTGACAGCGCCCAGGGCGCCATAATGGTGTAAACGTTATCGCGCACCCAGGCATCGGTGTAATCACCGTGCGTATTGACATCGGTACTGGCAGGAAATAAGCCAGTGACCGGGTGCTGGCGGCTTAGAATGACAGTTTTTACCGCGTGATAAATATCACTCAGATCAGCCTTGGGTGTGCTGTTGTCATTATTTACAGGACTATCGCTAGTTACTGATTTGTCGACGTTTTCAGCTTGATTCATTTCACCTAATTCCATCGCGATGGATTAATTATTTTTAATTTGAGCAAAACACAGCTGCCAGGCGGGCAGGGTGAGTTGCCGCTGGTCTGCGTTATAGCTGCAGTCGAATCCGCTGGATACTAGTATATGAATATTGCTATAGCCAGCGGGCATCGCAATAGTTTTTTCCTCGGCGCTAATATTTACCGCAACCAGTAAATGTTGATCATCACTCTTGCGGCTAAACAGTAGCGTTTGTTTTACATCTTTGCTATTAATCCAACTAAAATCGCCGTGAACCAATGCCGATTGCTGTTTGCGCCAGGCTAAAAAATGGCGCCACAAATTCAGTGCTGATTTTGGATCTTGTTCTTGTAAGTCGCGTGCCAGCGGCAGATGCTCGGCGGGCATTGGCAGCCAGGGTTCAACTTCACTAAAGCCGGCTTGGACTTTTTTGGCCTGCCATGGCATCGGTGTGCGACAGCCGTCGCGGCCCTTAAATTCAGGCCAAAAGGGGATGCCATAGGGGTCTTGAATGCGGTCGAAGGGAATGTCGGCTTCAGGCAGCATTAACTCTTCACCCTGATAAACACAGCTAGAGCCACGCAAACTGGTAAGTAGTGCCAACAGCATATTGGCTTGTGCTGGAGTTTTGGCGGTGTCGGTTTTTAAGCGTGAAATAGCACGGGGCACATCATGATTACAAAATGACCAGCAGGGCCAGCCGTCGGTTAAGGTGCTCTCTACCTCGCCGACGATTTTTCGGATATCGCCGCTGTCGTAATCGGTGGTCAGTAAGTCGAAGGTGTAAGCCATAAATAGCTTGTCGCCGCCTTCGGTATATTCGGCCATAACTTCGAGTGCATTGTCAGCGCCAATCTCACCGAGCGAACAGCTGCCGGGATAGCGATTAAATAACTGTCGCAGGCGCTTTTGAAAAGTTAGATTCTCCGGTCGGCAAATGTCGTATACATGGCGCTGCATAGAGTAGGGGTTAGCGCCAGTGACACCTTTGGTTTGCTCGGCGTCGAGGGGTACTGGGGGATTGTTACGTAACTGTTGGTCGTGAAAATAAAAGTTGCAAGCGTCGAGTCGAATACCATCGACGCCGAGCTTTAACCAAAACTCCACATCGTCAAGCAGTTGCTGTTGAACATCTGGGTTGTGAAAATTAAGATCTGGCTGCGACTCTAAAAAATTGTGTAAATAGTACTGGGCGCGGCGTGAATCCCAGCTCCAAGCGGAGCCACCAAAAACGCTGAGCCAGTTGTTGGGTACGGTGCCGTCGGGCTTGGGGTCGGCCCACACATACCAGTCTTGTTGGGGATTAGTTTTATTTTTACGGCTTTGTACGAACCACTGGTGCTGGTCGGATGAATGACTCAACACCTGATCGATAATGATTTTGATACCCAGACGGTGGGCTTTATCGGTCAGTTGTTTAAACTCTTCGATACTGCCAAATAGTGGATCAACGTCGCGGTAGTCCGAGACGTCATAGCCGTAGTCTTTCATCGGCGACTTAAAAAAAGGCGACAACCAAATAGCGTCGATATTCAGGCTGGCGACATAGTCGAGTTTGTCGATAATACCGACCAAATCACCGACGCCATTATTGCTGCTGTCGGCGTAACTGCGCGGATAAATTTGGTATATAACCGCGCCGCGCCACCATTCATTCTTATTCATTCATTATTACCTTATAGCACAACAGGGGTAGAGGAGGGCAGAGTTGTTACTCTGGCCCATCTCGGTTGGCCAGCCACGCGGCTGCGCCGACGAGCGCCGGCTGCTCTGCGATCATCACCTGTACAGGAATGCTTTTAGCGTAGTCGCTCATGACACCCTTATTAATAAAATGGGCGCAAAAGTTGGAACTTTCGATAAACCCCCGCAGTCTCGGTACTATGCCGCCACCGATAAATACGCCGCCACGGGCGCCGTATGTCAGAGCGATATCGGCGGCGGTGCTGCCGAGAATACCGCAGAACACATCGAGTGTTTGCACGCACAAGTTGTCGCGATCATGCAGCCCCTGTTCGGTAATGTCGCTGGGGCTGTAGTTTTGCGGCAGTGCATGGTTCTGCAGTTGGCACAGCGCTTGGTATATATCGACCAGACCGCGCCCACAAAGGAGTGTCTCGACTGAGACGTGCTGATATTTCTGGCTCAGTAGGGTCAGTAGTTCGCGTTCAAGTTCGGTGGTGGGGGCAAAGGCGGCGTGTCCACCCTCGCCGGGCATGGTAATCCACTGATGTTGATTGGGAACCAAAGCCGCGGCACCAAAACCTGTGCCAGGGCCAATAATAGCCAGTGGTGCATCGATGCAGGCGCTGCCGCTTTTTAAGCTGAATAGATCATCATCGCCAAGAACCACGGCGGCGTTGGCCATAGCGGCAAAATCATTGATGGCGTGCAGCTCACTCAAATCGAGTTCCTGTTTGAGCTGGTGTACCGAAAATTCCCAATTGAGATTAGTCATTTTGACAGAGCCGCTGTGGCTACTACCGCTGATTGGTCCAGCGATAGCAAAGCAGGCTTGTTGCGGCATCGGGCAATTGGCGGCATCTTGCCAGGCGCGCACTATGTCGGCTAGCGAGTCAAACTCGGCACACTGGAACGTGTGCTCTTGGGTCAGGGAGAAATCACTGCCTGAGGCAATAGCAAGGCGGGCATTGGTACCGCCTATGTCCGCTACTAAAAAACAGTCTGCATCTAAATAAGAATTTATGGTGGTCATATTGTGAGCGGCTCAAAAAGTCCATTTTGGCATAATATAGACGCTCACTATCGGCGCCGTGGCGCTAAAAATCAAGGCTTAAATGGCTCTGCTGAGTTTTAGCCCCAATAGCTGTAAGCGTTGGCGAATACTGGCTTCAATACCCGCGCTGTCTAGCCCTTCAGAAGCTAATTGCTCCGAGTGTTTGGCATGGTCGACATAGCGGTCGGTTAAACCTAACTGCAGCATTGGAATAATCGTGCCCTGCTGATTGAGAAACTCGCTGACGGCTGAACCTGCCCCCGCCATTAGACTGTTTTCTTCCAGTGTTACGAGTAGCTCATGCTCGTCGGCCATGCGCTTAATCAGGGCGGTATCTAGGGGTTTAACAAAGCGCATGTCGCAGACGCTTGCGCCAAGCTGTTGGGCAGCCTCGAGAGCGCTGGCATGCAAGGTACCGAAATTGAGAATGGCCACTTTACAGCCTGAACATGACTCTATGCCTTTGCCTATAGGCAGCAGCTTCATGGTCTGCTCTATAGCAGAGCCAGGACCGGTGCCTCGCGGGTAGCGCACGGCGGCCGGACCTGGATGTTGGTAGCAGCTGTGCAGCAGCTGGCGGCACTCATTTTCATCGGACGGCGCGGCTATCACCATATTGGGAATGCAGCGCATAAAACTTAAGTCGTAGGCGCCGGCGTGAGTGGGGCCGTCTTCGCCGACCATTCCGGCGCGGTCGATGGCAAAGGTGACGTCGAGATTTTGCAACGCCACATCGTGAATCAACTGGTCATAGGCGCGCTGCAAAAAGCTGGAATAAATCGCTACTACTGGCTTTAGGCCATCGCAAGCCATGCCCGCCGCTACCGTAACCGCGTGTTGTTCTGCAATGGCAACATCAAAAAAGCGTTCTGGGTAAGTGGCAGCGTAGCGATCCATACCTGAGCCGCCGGACATGGCCGGCGTGATGGCGACCAGTTTGGAATCGGCGGCTGCCATATCTATGAGCCAGTCGCCGAAAATGTCCTGATACTTTTGCCGTTTGGGCGCTGAGATTGTAGCCGTTGGCTGAAGCCTTGGCTCTAATTTAGGCTCTAATTTAGATAAGGCATGGTAACCGACCGGATCCAGCTCGGCGGGCTCGAAGCCTTTGCCTTTTTTGGTGATGATGTGCAGCAGTTTCGGGCCTTTGAAATTACGCAGATTTTTTAGATAACGGTTTAAGCTTTTAAGATCGTGTCCGTCGACTGGGCCTATGTAATTGAAGCCCATCTCTTCAAACAGGGTGCCGGGCGAAATAAAGCCCTTGAAATGCTCTTCTGTCTTGCGAGCAAAATCCCAAGCATGCGGGATTTTAGTCAGTACCTGTTTACTGCCCTTGCGTAAAGAGTTGTAAAAATTGCTGCCCCAAACTTTTGACAAGTAAGTGGCTAGGCCGCCAACGTTTGGCGAAATAGCCATATTATTGTCGTTGAGCACTACTAATAAATCACTATCGGTATGGGCAGTATGATTTAGCGCTTCAAAAGCCATGCCTGCCGTCATTGCGCCGTCGCCGATGACTGCTACGGCGCGATTGTCGTTGCCCATGTGTTTAGCGGCCAGATCCATACCTAAGGCCGCACTGATCGAGGTGCTGGAGTGGCCTACACCAAAGGTGTCGAATTCACTTTCACTGCGCTTAGGAAAAGGCGTCAGACCGTCTTTTAAACGCATGCTGTGCATGCGTTCGCGGCGGCTAGTAAGAATTTTGTGTGGATAGGTCTGATGGCCTACATCCCAAACGATACGATCGTCGGGGGTGTTGTAGCTGTAATGCAAGGCGATAGTAAGTTCGACGACGCCAAGGCCTGCGCCAAAATGGCCACCCGTTTGGCCAACGGTGTAAAGCAAAAACTCACGCAGTTGTGCCGCTAGCTCAGGTAATTGTTTGATGTCTAGCAGGCGCAGGTCGGCCGGGCTGTCGATGCTGTCGAGCAGAGGTGTGTCGGGGCGAAGGCGTGGAATTTCAGTCAGCATTGGTAATATAAAGGTACTTTGTGAAGTGTGTGAGGCAAGAAGCTATTTTAAGCGCCAGCGTTGATATTTCCTAGCGATATTGAAATTTAGCGGCAACCGCTAATGTGCTCTGGAAATAATGTAGCCGGAAAGTTGTCGCAGCGGTTCGGCCTGCTCACCAAAAGTCTCCAGTGCGCTTAGAGCTTGTTTGTGTAAATTCTGGGCCTTAGCGCGGGCAGCCGTTAAGCCTAATAGAGATACATAAGTTGGCTTGTTGAGCGCTTCGTCGGCTCCTTGTTGCTTGCCGAGGACTTCGGTGCTGGCAGTCACATCGAGAATGTCATCCTGTACTTGAAAGGCCAAGCCGATGGCACGGGCATAGACGTCAAGACTGTGTAATTGTTTTGCTGTGGCGTTGCCGGCAGCGCGGGCGCCAAGCTCGACACTGGCACGAATCAGGGCGCCGGTCTTAAGGCTGTGCATGGTTTCTAATTGGGCCAACGCCAGTTTGTTGTCGACAGCGGCTAAGTCGATAGCTTGACCCGCTACCATGCCGTTGTCTCCAGAGGCCTTAGCCAGTGCTATCACCATAGCCAGTTTTTCTGTTGCGGCCAAATTTTTGATATTGGCCAAAGCTTCAAAGGCTAGGCACTGCAAGGCGTCACCGGCCAAAATAGCCGTGGCCTCGTCAAAGGCAATATGACAAGTGGGCTTGCCACGACGTAAGTTGTCGTTGTCCATGGCTGGCAAGTCGTCGTGAATAAGACTGTAGGCATGGATACACTCTAGTGCTGCGGCAGCGATGTCGCATGCAGTAGAGCCGACAGCTGTATGGTCAGCGGGCGATTCATTGTTGCTCACAGCTTGAGCGGCCGCATACACTAAAATAGGACGCACGCGTTTACCACCATTGAATATGCTGTAGCGCATAGCCGCTTGTAGCTTGTTGGATGGGCCAGAAACGGGTAGCAGCTGTTCAAGTTGTCGGTCTACGCGTAGGCGGCAGGCCTGGATAAATGACTTAAATTCAGGCATCAGAAGAAATGGTACCGGAGCTATCGAAATCAGCCAGTTGAAGCTCGCCTTGCTGCTCAATTAATATTTCGACTTTTTGCTCGGCTTCCGAAAGGCGAGCTTGGCAGTCACGGGTCAGTTTAATGCCCGTTTCAAAGGCTTTGAGCGATTCTTCTAAACTCATATCGCCCTTCTCCATAGTGATAACCAAAGTTTCAAGTTCTGCTAGGGCTTTTTCAAAATCGACTGCTTTTTTTCGTGCGGCCATAGCGGCTTACTCTGTTTGCTTTAAAACGCCTACATTAGCACATTTGCCAAATTTTTACTTGAGCTTGAGAAATGCTGGTTGTGTCTAAATAAGTGAGGAGACTTTCAGATATGCTGTACACAACACCAAACTTTATAAGTTATAGCGATCTCTAAGCAGATTCTTATGGATTTAGTGGCGCTCGTAGATCTGGTGTTTGCCGCTAGGATTATGGCATGCGATGTTGGTATGTTTATCAACACTCTTTGTGACTACTGTTTTGGGGGTAGCTCTTTTTCGATGGTAAAAAACAGTGGTTAGCAAGCCCTTTAAGTGCGGTTCCGAAATGTATATTAACTATTTATACATACCTTGCCCGACCAACATCTACTCATGCAGTGTTGGGGGGGTAGCGCCAGGTGCTGTTAAATGTGGACGATAGAGCTTCATCACAAATAAGGTCTTAGCCGACACTTTCCCGCTCTTTGTGAGATATATCCTACAAGCTTTGCCGAAATCAGCCACTGGTTCAAAGGCACAATTGGAGTGATAATTTATTCCACAGGGACAGAGCGGCAAGGATGTGACTCAAGGATGTTGCTCAGGATGAGTTATGGGTAGTCAGCAGCGTCTGGCTGCACTAGAAAGGATTCAATGTTAAGGACAACACACAAGGATGATCGATCAGGACGATCGACAGGGATGAATTGCATAGGGATGCGCAATCTTAGGGATAAGACAAGGATAAGTAATGGATTAAAGTGACCAGCATGGAGCTTAGTCACTGAGCTGAAGGATTCGGCATTGTAAGTACACATTTTAACGCCATCGTGACGCAAGTCACGGTGGCGTTTTTGTGTTGCGGGCTAATGGGTAGGATTTGCATCTGTTAAGCAGTCCGGGTTCTATTTTAAAAGTGCCCTAACGCCGACTTTTTGGTGTTTGATTTCGTGAGAATTGTAAACATTGCTTACAGCTGCTGGTTATTGCTTTTTCGGACTGTGCAAAAGTCCAGCCCCCTTTTTTAGCAACCCGTTAAGTTTAGCGGACTGTCTTGGGTCGAGGTTCAAGGTTAAGCTAGGCGTATGAGAATTATAATTATATTGCTGTTGTCGGTAGCGGCCAATGCCACGCAGGCAGCTTGCAGTCCGCGCACTGAACTAGAAACAGCCTACTGCCAATTGCAAGCTAAGGGAGCGCGCCTGCCCAGTTGGGGTGATTTCAGGCGCAATAACTCGCGTATGCAAAGGCTATTATTAAAACGTCCGTCTACTATCCATGGGGTGGCCTTAGCTAAAACTGTTGCTAGCGCTAGCTCTAATAAGAAAAAAACAGTTGCGCCCAGCACATCTTTAGCGCGCGCGACAAAGTCGATCCCAACGCTCTCATCGACACTTTCTAAACACTCTTTATTGCCACGAAAAAAAACACTACAGAATTGCAGCTTAGCGGGAGCTAATATCATATGCGCGGAGCAGAAATATCGATTGCTCAATAATCTCCAAAATCGTCATTTACAGAAAAATGTATTTGCTGCCGCCAATGTTTTGGGTTTGGATAATTATTCTGGCGACATCGAAAATACACGTCTGTTTAATAGCTACTTGGGTGATAATTATCAGCGCTATATAGAAGGTATGCTCAGACTGGGTTTGGCGTCATCGACCATGAGCTATAGTCGCTTTTATTACACCTTTCACGATGCGAACAAGAATAATCGTGATTTCGCCGCACGTTTTGAAAAAATGTATGTGTTCTTGAAAAAAGACAAGCAGAGTATGGGGGTGAAAAGCCGTTACAGCGATGAGATGCCAGCTGGGCTGCATCAATGTGTTGCATTAACTTTCGCTATAGTGGTGTGCGATAATAAGAGAATGAACTGGGTTTACCATAGTGGAGCCGGCTAAACAGCCGAATCAGGGTGTTGTAAAACTGAATTCCATCAGCGCCAGAGCGCCGTTGTAAAAATTTACTACGATGCGAACAGTGTCCAAAACGGTCGATTATTTTTTTGTGTTGCAGCTGCGGATCGACACCTATCTGCGATGCGTTTAAATAATACTACTGCTTGTGCGTGAACAACGGCCTATTCACTGTTCATTTAAAGCATGATGTAAAAACGCTGGCTGCGCGGCGGATAAAACGTTGACGAAGCGCCGCTCGACCTGCAAATCAGTCTCTTATAGCGACTGATTTGCATTCGCCCTTTATCGACAGCTTAGTGCGTTGAATAAACTTATCGATAATAAAATAGCCGTGCTGGCAGTAATTGCTTTGTTTTAGTTGTGCTTCCAGTGCCGCTATAGCCTGGCGTTCAATTTTGTTACGAGTCTTTTTAGGGCGCAAATCTTGTGTGGCGAATCGACTTTTGCGCGCTTTGCTGGGTACATCGAGCACCGCCTTGTAAGTAAAAAGTTGCAGACCTTGGTCGGTGACGATGGGTATGAACTCTTGATAGATGGTGTCGGGCAGGTTGTTGCAGGCTGCAATAGTGACCAAAAGTAGCGAGATAAATGCAACCTTAGTGCGACGGGGCATAATTTTTATTCATCGGTGTTGAACAGTGAGTGTAGATGCTATTGAGCAGTGAATAGCCTTAAGCAATGTTAATGCTATCAAAAATACTCCATACAAGTAATGACAAGGTAGTCTCGACTCAGTGTTAGAGAGAATTTTACTGGCGTCGCGTTTGCACTAGTAAGCTTTCTTGCTAGCTGTTGTGGCAGATAAATGATGTGTCACTGACATCGTTGTTTTTCAAGTATCTCACCAAAGAGGTTAGTGGATCTGTTCGATAGGCTGGCTTTAGTCGTAATGAGGCACTTGAAAATAAGGCGTCTTTATTCGCTGATCAGTTTTCTGGGGGCGCGATTGCGCCTTTAACCGAAAAATTCATAAATATATAAAGAAATACTCTATCCAGTATTTAGGTTACGGCCAAATGCTAGGGTAGAATGTGCATCTTTGTAATTGCCCAAGGGATCTACAACGTGAGTCTGTTGAACGAAGCTGAACTGCAAGCCATTAACGCCAAGCTAAAAGACGCCAGCGCCGAAGACATTATTCAGTGGGCACTCGACTTGAAGCGCAAGACCCTTGTCACCACTAACTTTCGTCCTCTTGAGGGCGTGATCCTGCACTGTATTAACAAACTTGATAGCAATGTGCCCGTGATCTGCATTGACCACGGTTATAACACCGAAAAAACCTATCAAGTGGGCGCGGCCATCAGTAAGGCGTTGCAGCTGGATGTGTATTACTACACCCCAAAGGTCACCGCTGCCCGCCGCGCAGCCACCCTTGGCGGTGTGCCCAGCATCGAAGATGCAGCCGCACACGATGTCTTTACTGAAGAAGTTAAGCTTGAGCCCTTTTCCCGTGCCATGGCTGAGTTTCAACCTGAAGTATGGTTTACCGCCATTCGCGCAGAACAGACCGCCTTTCGCGCCGATATGGAAGCCATCAGTCAGGACAGTCGCACCGGAGTTATTAAGGTTGCACCTTTTCTATCTTGGACTGAGTTGGATATGGAGGAATATCTCTATAATAACGATCTGGACTTTGAAGAGGGATACGACGATGCCGGCTATAGTGATCCGACTAAGGCTTTAGCCAATCGCGAGTGCGGTTTGCATACGGGGAAGTAACGCCTAACTTCTCTTGGTTAGCAAAGCCCAGCTTAATGTTATTTAACTGGGCTTTTTTGTGGATTCGTTTTAGCTTGGCTTTGGTGTGCTGTCGTGGCTGAGTGGCTAGTCAATAGTTGTCACTGAGTAGCACTTAGTAGTGTTTAAGGGCTTGTTGCAGTCTGGGGGTGACAGTATTACTGTCATTTAGCGGCTCCGAGTTAGTAAGATAACGTCACTAACTACTATCAATGTGATAGCTAATTAATTTCAAAAAATAAGGATACTACTATGTTAAAAATAGTTGCTTCGCTCTGTTTTTTAGTTGGCGGATCTAGTTTCTTAATGGCTGCAGATAATACGATTAATAATGTATTGGAAAAAGCGGCTAATGGCAGCCATCGCAGTGCGCAAAATATAAATCGCAACTTGTTTCGTCATCCGGTGGAGACGTTAATGTTTCTGGGACTGGAAAAAGGCATGACAGTAATAGAAATCAGCCCCGGTGGGCTGTGGTATACCGAAATACTGGCGCCGGCCTTAAAGGACAATGGCCAATTAATTGCCGCAGGTTACGATGCTTCGGTGGAGGGCCAGCCAGCCTATCGCTATAAACAACAACAGGCTATGGAGGCTCGTTTTGTCGAGCAAGCGGATATTTTTGGCGAAGTGAAGATCGCCAAGTTTTCGCCACCTCAGAGTATTGAGTTAGGAGAGCCTGCTTCGGCCGATATGGTAGTGACCTTTCGTAATACTCATGGCTGGGTTCGTGATGGCATCGATAGCATCAATTACCAGGCGTTTTATGAGGTACTCGCCCCAGGAGGCATACTTGGTGTGGTTCAACACCGTGCGGCAACAACGCATGACAACTTCACGGGTTACCTGACCGAAGCACAGATAATTAACGCCGCTGAAAAAGCAGGCTTTGTTTTAGAGGCCCAATCTGAAATAAATGCCAACCCCAAAGATACTCGAGATCACCCTAAAGGCGTTTGGACTCTGCCGCCATCACTGCGCTTAGGGGATGTTGATCGTGAAAAATATCTAGAGATTGGTGAAAGTGACCGCATGACCCTGCGCTTTCGCAAGCCCCGACAGAGTGCGGTAAATAGTATTTTGTAACAATGTGAGTCGACAACAAAGCTCTCAGAACAGTGGCCAGGCAAAATATATTGAATGGCTACAATGTCCATGCTGGCGATGCTGGAACATGGTCTAGGATAGCCGCCCATTGCTTAGCCGGCATGGGCCGACATGAGCAGTGCTGTGTCAGTTCTAGTTGCTTCGCCGCTGGCTAACTACCTCTGCCGGCGACGGACGCACACTGATTGTGCCGCTGACATCTACCACCGGTAAGCTATAGCGCCCTGTGGAGATCCCAGAACTCTCCATGCGGGAGTGCAATAAATTCGCCACTTGTGGCTCGTCAACAAGGTGATATTCGTATTTAACTTGCTGTTGCCGCAATGTTTTTAGCATGCGCTGAGTGATTCCACAGCTATTGCGTCCGTAGACGGCTACGTAGGGATCGCTGTACAGCGGCTGTACGCCCGGTGCGACTATGGCTGGCCAGATTTTTAGCGCCGCAAAGCCGAGTAGAGCGATAAATAATAGTTGTTTCACTATGACGACCTGAACCGTTGTTGATAATACTACAGCCCAAAATAGCCATATAAAAAAGGCCCGCTGTTTCTGCGGGCCCATCGTTGCTGCTGTATGCCTGCGCAGATTAAAATTCAAAGTCTACGCGGGCATAGGCGTTGCGGCCATAGCCGGGCAGGTGTTCACCCTTGGCAATATCGGCATTGCCACTGACACGGTTAGTTCCCGCTAAGTGCTCGCTGTAGTCTCGGTCTAGCGCATTGTCGATCCCAAAACCCAAGCGGGTGCCGCTGTTAAGTTGCCACTGGCCACGCAAATTCAGCAGGCCATAGCCGCTGCTGGCCTGTTCGCTATTGTAAATTGAGACCTTGTCCTGTGCGTCATAGACCACGCCTTCGACACTTATACCCCATTGAGCACCCGTGTAGTTAAGCGCCAAGCTGCCATTGAGAGGCGCGATTCTGTAGAGGTTATCCTTGTTACCGTTGTCGACTCGTTTACCGCGCACATAGTTCACCAGTCCACTAAGGGACCAATTGTTATCGATGTGGAAGCGCCAGTCCATGTCGAAGCCATATAACTCGGCATCGACATTGTTAAACTGCAGTGGTGCCGCATTCGATGTGCCATTCATAGTATTCATCATTGCGACAAAGGCGCTGGCGTTGCCGTCGCCTGTTACTGTGCCCTGAATATAGTCAGTAACCTCGCGATAAAAAACTCTTGGCGACAGGGTTAAGTCCTGTCCGTTAAAGTCAAAACCCAGCTCCAGCTCGTGTGCTACTTCGGCCTTCAGCTCAAGGTTGCCGGTGTAGGTGCGGCCATCTGCGAGGCCCGCTGTGGCCTGCAGGGGAAGCCATAAATAGCGCTCCTGGTAAGACGCCGAGCGTGATTTTCGTGCCAGGCCGGCATAGAGTGTGGTGACATCTGATGTTGGCAGGTATGCCTTGGCGACCCAGTCTATGTTGTTGTCCTGCTGGCTGCGGTTGGCGCTGTTAAACGTATCGCGCAGGCGCATGCCAGGCCCTGGCATCATAGTGGTCATCATCATGCCCATGCCCATGCCCATGCCCATGCCCATGCCCATGCCCATGCCCATG
>CAWVSV010000014.1:0-35485 GCA_963933095.1 uncultured Cellvibrionales bacterium | reverse complement strand
GTCTTTATCTTTCATGCCTGAAGGTTAATCGACCCACCTGATTTGGGGAAGAGCCATAAATATTTCATATTTTCGTTTTGCAATTATTAACCTTTTTAATCGCAATTTGCATGATTTTATCGATTTTAATATTTCTCGCATTATTATATCAAACAGTCCAATACATTATTTTCAGGCCTGCTCTAAGCAAAAATTTAATAGGACTCTAATTGATATCAAATATCATGAAGTTATATGATATTTCGTTATTAAAGATATTTTTATATTCTAAAAATTAACAAGTAATATCCATAAAAATACTTTTTTATCTATTTAATAGTTATTTGGCACTATTAATGCTTATCAATATATAGACAATAATGCAACAGGCCATAAGTATGTGCGGTATTATAGGTGTAGTATCAGATTCAGCAATCAATCCAGTTCTTGAGGGTTTGGGACGGCTCGAATATCGTGGTTATGATTCTTCGGGTATCTCAATATTAGAAAATAACGAAATGTTAACTATTAAATCCGAGGGAAAACTGAACAATCTTAAGGATCTTTTGTCTAAGCGCAGGCTCCATGGGACAAGTTGTATAGGGCACACACGCTGGGCCACGCATGGTGGAGCAACAAAAATTAATGCCCATCCTCATCAGTGTGAGAATGTCTCGGTGGTACATAATGGCATTATTGAAAATTATCAGCAGTTAAAAGCCAAACTATTAGTTTGGGGTCATTCTTTTAAAAGCTCTACAGATAGTGAGGTAATTCCGCACTTGATAAATCATTATTTACATTGTGATTTATCGGAAGAAGAAGCGATCGTAAAAACAATCAGTCAGTTAAAAGGTTCTTATGCCCTTGGTATACTAATTAATGGAGAGAGAAATAATCTCTATGCCATTAAACAGAGCAGTCCTTTGGTAATATCTGAGGGTTCAAACGGTGCTTCATTAGCTTCAGATGCCTTGGCATTAGGTGAGGATTGTAACAAGATATATTTTCCCAAAGACAACGAATTAATAAAACTCAATTCTGATGAAATAAAGCTTTGTATTGGTTCTTTGAATAAAAAAATTCATTTTGTCAATAACAATGGTTGTGCAAAGATAATTTCTAAAGAAGGTCATGATACCTTCATGGAAAAAGAAATTGTTGAACAAGTAGAACTGACAAAAAAATTGACATTGCGTACTCAATTATCAGAATATTCATCCATTGATTTTAAAAGTCTTAATAAAATCACAATTATTGCTTGTGGTACATCATTTTATGCCGCATCTAGCGCAAAAATTTGGTTTGAAAAATATGCAAATATACCGGTAGAAATCGATATCGCATCTGAATATCGTTATCGATCTCCTATTATCATTGATAATGAATTAGCGGTTTTTGTCTCACAGTCTGGTGAAACAGCTGATACTTTAGCGGCCTTACACTATGCTAACAATAATGATGCTAAAACTCTTGCGCTAGTTAATACTGCAAATAGTAGTATTGCTCGTGAAGCAGATTTTTCTTTTGAAATATACGCTGGTCCTGAAATTGGCGTGGCATCTACTAAAGCGTTCACTTGTCAACTGGCTGTTTTTTATTCTATGGCTATTGAAGCTGCAAAACAACGTGCTCATATTAGTAAGGATGATATTGCTGTACTGGAGAGAGATTTCATTGAGTTGCCAAATTTAATGGCTCAAGTATTGAGTCATCGAAGCGATATGATGATGATGGCAGAAAAAATTTGTGATTTTAAAAGTGTTTTATTTCTGGGCCGAGGGTCGCTAACTTCTATTGCTCAAGAAGGAGCATTAAAGTTAAAGGAGATAAGTTATATTCATGCTGAAGCCTATGCTGCTGGTGAGCTTAAGCATGGTCCTATAGCCTTGCTAGATAATAGAATGCCGGTTGTTATTATTGCCCCTAAAGACAACTTGAGAGACAAGTTACTATCAAATATTCAGGAGGTACAGGCGCGTAATGCTCCAGTCTTTATTATTGGTGATAGTAGCATAAAGGAATTTATTAATTTAAAAAGTTGTAATTTTTTCGAATTACCATTGATGCCAGATTCTATAATGCCAATTGTTAGCGCTATACCAATGCAATTGTTAGCTCTGTATTGTGCAAAGTTCTTAGGTAGAAATATTGATCAACCTAGAAACTTAGCAAAATCTGTAACGGTTGAATAATTTTTATTATTTATCATATATATATTTAATTGGGTTTAATATTTGCTAATAAATATTTATTATTAATACTGTAATTTAGTCTTTAATATATATATCCCTTGAATGTTGTATTTTACCTGAGGTTGTTATTAATGAGTGCTAGTCATACATATAACGATAGTACTAAGCTGCATGGTAACCTCGGCCATACAGTCAGACCTCTGGTTGTGTTCGGGGAGGATTGGGGTTCTCATCCTAGTTCAACACAGCATATTGTTAGTATCCTAGGTGAAAGTAGACAAGTCATTTGGATTAATTCAATTGGTTTACGTAAGCCAAGGCTTAATTTTAAAGATTTAGGCCGAATTTTTAATAAGTTACAATCTTTTATTTTTTCTTCATTATTTACAAAAAAGATAATAAATAAGTCTATCCCTAACAAATTAATTATTATAAGCCCGCTGGTTATACCGTGTGCTAACAGTTATTTATCTATAAAAATTAGTAGGTTTATCTTAAAAAAACAGATTGATTACGCATGCAGGCGTATTGTATTCACTGACCCTATAGTCTGGTCATCACTGCCTACTTCAGTTGATTACTTAGATATTTTCAATAAAGCTCCCTGCGTTTATTATTGTGGCGATGATTTTAATAGCCTCGAAGGTGTTGACCATAAATTCGTGTCAGAGAAAGAAAAAGAGTTAGTTGATAGATCTCGGTATGTTTTTACTGCTAGTGAATATATGTTAAGCCGGTTTCCTCGTGAAAAAGGCGTCAATATACCTCATGGTGTGGACTATTCTATGTTCAGTAAGCGGGATGATGAAATCCCGTTTGATTTACCCCGAGGTAAACCTATCGCAGGTTTTTATGGCAGTATTTCAACTTGGCTAGATCAGCAGTTACTCGTTGATACTATACAATCTTTACCGCATTGGGATTTTGTTTTTATTGGTAAGGTTGATTGTAATGTTGATTCATTATTAGATTGTAACAATGTTAAATTTTTAGGCGTTAAAGATCATCATGAATTACCTAGGTACATTCAAAACTGGAATGTGGCCATGTTGCCCTTTAAAAATAATAAACAGATTCAAATGTGCAACCCGCTAAAACTAAGGGAATATTTAGCGAGTGGTACGCCGGTTGTCTCTACGGATTTTAATGCATTGCGCGGTTACAGGGATTACATTCAAGTGTCAAATAAGGACAGGCCATTCAAGGACGCTATATTGCTAGCTAGTGCTGATATATTGCCCACTGTTAATTTTGATAAAGTTAATAGTATTGCAGATGTTGTATCTCTTACAAAGTCAAGAAGTATTAGGCAGTCATCGGTTATAAATGAGTCTTGGGAGAGTAGGGCGCTGGATCTCCAAATTTATTTATCTATGTGCTAGTAGTATGAAAATATTATACAAGGGCAGTATATTCTAAATATGCACTGTGTTAATTTTTACGATAATTTCAATTGTTCGCGGTTTTTATCTACATATATAGTTAAGATTTTTGTTTATTTATTCTTATATTTTATGGTTCCTACCTGTTAGGCGTTGCCTTTTATTCATGGCAAAAGCTTTTGCGCTATTATTCAAAATAAATAGCTTAGGCCGAACTAATTAATTTATAAAAACATTTAATATGTTGTCATTGTGGGCTGACGATTTGTTGGCTAACTTTAAGCGATTAGTGTATTTCGGATTTCAGCAATTAATTTTGTTGTACTTTAAAGTTGCTATTTTTTCATAATTTTAGGTTTTATTCTTTTTATTGGCTGACAGGCATTAACTTGTTGGATTGTTTAATAAACGTTTTGCTGATTTTATAATTGTTGAATCACTGCTATATACCTAAGACCGCTTTATAAAATATTACAATGTCTTAGTTTTCCTATGAGTCGCTTGATAGATAGCCTTTGCACCCCCTATAACTCCGCTTTGATGTCAATGGGCTTAATTTTAGGGGGGCAATATGTATTACATCGCCATTTCTTTCATCTTCTTAAGTGGTCGTACTTTTACTTGAATACTAGCCGGTTTTGCTGCGGTGTCCATAAGTTCACCTGGCTTGAATGGGTTGGGAACGTTTTTACGCGCTTTTTTGGCTGGTTTTTTAACGGTTATGATTTTCATCAGACCCGGAAGCACAAATTCGCCACAAGCTCGTTTCTTGATATGACCTTCGACAATATCGGTCAGTTCGCTCAGTACTGCAGCTACTGCCTTCTTGCTCAAATCAGTGTTCTCGGCGATCTGTGTCAGTAATTCTGTTTTGGTGTAACGTTCTTTAATCGCTTTAATTTTCTTTACTGGGGCGGGAATGGCGACTTTTTTAGTGGGAGCTTTCTTCGCTGCGGTTTTTTTAACGGGGGTTTTTTTCGCTACGGCTTTTTTAGCAGGTGTTTTCTTAGCGGCCATTGAGTGATGATCCTTATGCTGAATAGTAGTGTTTATATGACAGCCTTAACGGCTTAACACTATATATAGGATATAAATGGTAGGGGCAATAAAAAGCTGCTTTTATAGGGGCTGCCTTTTAAAAGAGGCTATGGCAGTGATGTTTTTCTTACTCTCTTTTAGAGTTTGACTCGCTAGGGTATAATCAGCCGTTTTGCGCCCTCAAGGGCTGGTAGTAAGCACTTCATTTTTGAAGTTGGATGCGATTCTGTCGCCTTTAACTACAAACGGAGCCGATAAGCGTGGTTTATTATGCCTATATATGAATATCAGTGCGATTCTTGTGGACACCAGTTGGAAGCGCTGCAGAAAATGAGCGACTCGGCGCTGAAGGTCTGTCCTGCGTGCCATAAGGCGGACCTAACTAAATTGGTGTCGGCGGCGAGTTTTCGCCTTAGCGGCAGTGGCTGGTATGAAACTGATTTTAAAACCGGCGCTAACAAGAAGAATTTATCGGAAGCCCCTAGTGTTCAATCGAGCGCTAAAGAGACTTCGACAAGTAGTTAATTTAATTCATAAATTAGAGTGCAGCACTGTATCAAAGAGCAGTTGCTGGCAATCATAAAACGGGAAGACCCTTATGCGCAGTAATTATTGTGGCGCCTTGAATGCCTCATTTATCGACCAAGAAGTCACATTATGTGGCTGGGTTGACCGTCGTCGCGATCACGGCGGTGTGATTTTTATCGACTTGCGCGACCGTGACGGTATTGTGCAGGTAGTGTTCGATTCTGACTGTAAAGATTTTGCACTGGCTGACAAGGTTCGCAGCGAATATGTGCTGCAAGTTAAAGGTCGTGTACGTGCCCGTTCTGCAGCAACCGTCAACCCCAATATGGGCACGGGCGAAGTTGAAGTTTATGGCTTAGAAGTCAGTATTCTGAACGAATCAGAGACGCCGCCATTCCCTCTAAGCGAGCACAGCACTGTCGGTGAAGATGTTCGATTAAAGTATCGCTACATGGATTTGCGTCGTGATGAAATGCAGCAAAAATTGCGGTTACGCTCGAAAGTGACGAATGTTATTCGTAATTTTCTTGATGACAACGGTTTTCTCGATATTGAAACGCCAATTCTGACTCGCGCGACTCCTGAGGGCGCTCGCGATTATTTAGTGCCATCACGCACCCATGACGGCAAGTTTTTTGCACTACCGCAGTCGCCGCAGTTATTTAAACAATTGTTGATGGTGTCGGGTTTTGACCGTTATTACCAGATCGCCAAATGTTTCCGCGATGAAGACCTGCGCGCTGACCGTCAGCCTGAATTTACTCAGATAGATATTGAGACCTCTTTCATGTCGGAAGAGCAGGTCATGACTATTACCGAAAAGATGATTCGTCAACTGTTCAAAAATATCAAAGGTGTTGAGTTGGGTGAATTCCCGCGCATGCCATTTGCTGAATGTATGGACAAGTACGGCTCCGATAAGCCGGACCTACGTCTGCCTATGCAGTTAGTTGAAATTAAAGACCTGCTCAAAAATATTGACTTTAAAGTTTTTGCCGGCCCCGCCAACGATCCTAAGTGTCGCGTTACCGCACTGAAGATCGACGGCGGTGCGAGTATTTCGCGCAAGCAGATCGATGGCTACACCAAATTTGTTAGCATCTATGGTGCCAAAGGTTTGGCCTGGATCAAAGTCAACGAAATTGAGAAGGGCGTTGAAGGCCTGCAGTCTCCAATCATTAAGTTCTTGGGTGATGAAGTTACCATGAATGTAATGGCACGCGTGGGCGCTAAGAATGGTGATATCGTCTTTTTCGGTGCTGATACCTCTAAGGTCGTTAGTGAAGCGCTGGGTGCACTGCGTTGTAAGCTCGGTGAAGATCTCAACCTGTATACCTGCGAGTGGGCTCCTATGTGGGTAGTCGACTTTCCTATGTTCGAAGAATTGGACGGCGGCAATTGGACGGCATTGCATCACCCGTTCACCGCGCCATCTTGTTCGGCCGAAGAGTTGGCTGCTAATCCTGGCGCGGCATTGTCCCAGGCCTATGATATGGTTCTCAACGGCACCGAACTCGGTGGTGGTTCAGTGCGTATCCATAAACAGGACATGCAGACTAACGTCTTTGAAATTCTCGGTATCAGCTTTGAAGAGCAGCGCGAGAAATTCGGTTTTCTGCTGGATGCATTGAAGTACGGTTGCCCTCCACACGCAGGGCTGGCCTTTGGTCTTGATCGTCTTATTATGCTGATGACTGCTTCCGAGTCTATTCGCGACGTGATTGCTTTCCCGAAAACTCAGTCAGCGGCATGCGTGTTAACCGATGCTCCTGGGCGTGTGGATAACACTCAATTACGCGAATTGAATATACGTCTGCGCAAGAAGGAGGAGGCGGCTAAAACAGAGGCTTAGTCTTCCCTGTTATTAGCGGTTTCAACTAAAACACCCAGTGCTTGCACTGGGTGTTTTGCTATCTGCTGTTTGAGTATTCAAATACTGTGTGTAAGCACAGTGTTTCTTGCATCCTCTGTTTGGCCGTGGGAAACTGCAATGATTATAATTATTTATCATGATGTAGATCTCTATGGCTTTAATTCTTGGTATTGACCCAGGTTCACGTAAAACCGGCTTCGGTATTATTAATGCCGTGGGTACTAAAGCCGACTATGTCACCAGCGGTGTTATTCGTATTCCCGATGTCGCGCTGCCCGAACGGCTGAAAGTAATTTTTGAGTCAATTAGCCAAATTATCAATCAACACTGCCCGCAGGAGATGGCCATTGAAAGTGTCTTCATGGGTAAAAGTGCCGGCTCGGCACTTAAATTGGGCCAGGCGCGCGGTGCAGCCATAGTGGCTGCTGTCGCGCAGAACCTACCGGTGTCTGAGTACGAGGCGCGCAAGGTAAAACAAGCGGTGGTGGGCAATGGTGGCGCCGATAAACTGCAAGTACAGCATATGGTGAAAACTCTGTTGCGTTTGCCAGCCACACCCCAAGAAGACGCCGCCGATGCCTTGGCGGTTGCACTGTGTCATGCAAATAATCAGCAGTACCTAATTGCAACTGCCAAGGCCAAGGGTTATCGCCGTGGGCGTTTGGTTTAGACCAAGGCCCCAGAAGCGTCGGTAACATGCTTTAGCGTTTTTTTCTTTGTTAGATATTTCGCAAACAAACCTATAGGAATTTAATTCAATGATTGGACGCTTGAAGGGTACTCTGTTGGAAAAACAGCCACCGCTGCTGCTGTTGGATGTCAATGGGGTTGGCTATGAGGTGCAGGCGCCCATGACGACTTTTTATAAGTTGCCCATGCTTGGAGAGACTGTGATCTTACATATTCACTTCTCAGTGAGTGAAAATTCCCAGCAATTGTTTGGTTTTTGTGACCAGCAGGAGCGCGAACTATTTCGTACACTAATTAAGGTATCTGGCGTCGGCCCTAAAATGGCGGTAGCGATACTTTCTGGCATGGAAACTGAGAGTTTTGTCCGCTGTGTTATGGAGGACAACGTCGCTGCTCTGGTAAAGGTTCCGGGTGTCGGTAAGAAAACAGCCGAGCGCTTGATTATTGAACTGCGCGACAAATTGAAAAACTGGCAGTTGCAGTCACAGCCGTTAACAGAGATGGAGGCCGCTACCCCACAGGCGCATAATGTCAGTAATATTTTGGATGAGGCCGAAAGTGCGCTAATCTCGCTGGGTTACAAACCTGCTGAAGCCTCCAGAGTGGTTGCCAAAGCGCTGAAGGCGAATGATGTGAATACTTCGGAAGAGCTGATTCGCATGTCGCTGCGCTCCATGTTGCCGACATAAGTTGAAATTTTAGGCGTAAAATATTTTACTGCCGTATAGATTGAGTACCCCATGATTGAAACCGATCGCCTTATTGCGCCGGCCCCCGTTGAACGAGAAGAAATAACACAAGATCGCGCTGTGCGGCCTAAGACGCTGGCTGATTACGTTGGCCAGCCTGTCGTGCGTGAGCAGATGGAAATTTTTATAGGGGCGGCTAAAAAACGTAAAGAGGCACTGGATCACACCTTAGTGTTCGGTCCGCCGGGTTTGGGTAAAACTACGCTTGCTAATATTATTGCTACCGAGATGGAAGTCGATTTGAAAACCACTTCTGGCCCAGTGTTAGAAAAGGCCGGTGATTTGGCTGCGATAATGACTAATCTTGAGCCTGGCGATGTGCTTTTTATTGATGAGATACATCGTCTGAGCCCAGTGGTAGAAGAGATGCTCTATCCTGCTATGGAAGATTATCAATTAGATATTATGATCGGCGAGGGACCTTCGGCGCGCTCGATTAAATTAGACTTACCTCCATTTACCTTGGTAGGTGCCACCACCCGTGCTGGGCTTTTGACTTCGCCGCTGCGCGATCGGTTTGGCATAGTGCAGCGTTTAGAGTTCTATAACATTCCCGATCTCACTCATATTGTCGCTCGGTCGGCCAAGTTAATGGGCATACGCATGGAAGAGGCGGGCGCTTTTGAGGTGGCCAAGCGGTCGCGTGGTACACCGCGCATCGCCAACCGCTTGCTGCGACGCGTGCGCGATTATGCCGAAATGAAAGGTGATGGCAATGTCTGCGCCGATATCGCCGACCGCGCGCTAAATATGCTTAATGTTGATAATAGTGGTCTTGATCATATGGATAGGCGCCTATTGCTGGCGATGATTGAAAACTTTGGTGGTGGTCCCGTTGGCGTCGACAGCCTTGCCGCGGCCATTAGTGAAGAGCGCGATACTATCGAAGATGTGATTGAACCTTTTTTGATTCAGCAGGGCTTTTTGGCTCGTACACCACGTGGTCGAATTGTGACGCAAAACGCTTATCAGCATTTCAGTTTGCCGCTGCCTGCATTTTTACGTCAGGAAGATGAAGGGTGAATGTAGCTGAGTATAAGATGGGTGTGCGTGTTTATATCGAAGACACTGATGCCGGCGGTATTGTCTACTATGTCAATTATCTAAAATTTATGGAACGTGCACGTACGGAGTTGCTACGTCACCTTGGTTTTGGCAAGGCGGCGATATTAGCTGATGGAAAGTTATTGGTGGTGCACACCCTGAATGCGAAGTATGTCAGTTCGGCACGTCTTGACGAACAGCTAACTATTACCGCTAAAGTCATAAAACTGACACGCGCCGCGGTTACTTTTGAACAAAAAGTATGGCGTGATAGCGAGCTCCTCTGTGAAGGTGAAGTTAAAATAGCTTGCGTGCAGCCTGTCACTAAAACACATCCTATGCGACCTAGCGCACTGCCAAAATCTATGTATGATGCGATAGCTACATTTATTGGTAATAATATTGGTGCTTGATCATCTTTAAAGATCACGCGCAGGTGTGCAGTTTCTATGCATAATGCGATTGTTTCCTATATAAGTAATAATGTCGGCTAATTATCTACAACTACTGGAATAACGCCTATGAACCAAAGTGAACCCCTGTCGATTATCAGTTTAATGTCTGATGCCAGTTTACTGGTGCAGATGGTGATGTTGATATTGTTTATTGCCTCGGTGGTTTCTTGGGTGCTTATTGTGCAACGCAGTATTTATCAGCGCGGCGCTAAGAGGGCCCTAGCTGATTTTGAAAAAAGATTTTGGTCGGGGGTCGATCTTAATCAGCTTTATCGCCAGGGCAATGCTCGCAAGTCAGTAGAGGGTGTGGAGAATATCTTTCGTGCCGGCTTTAAAGAGTTTACTCGTCAGAGCCAGCAGTCAGGTGCTGACCCCGAGGTTGTTATGGAGGGTTCGCAGCGCGCGATGCGTGTGGCTTTGGCTCGCGAGGAAGAAAAGCTAGAGGCGCACCTGCCTTTTCTTGCCAGTGTTGCCTCGGTCAGTCCTTACATAGGTTTGTTTGGCACTGTTTGGGGCATTATGAATTCCTTCCGTGGTTTGGCTAATGTCCATCAGGCCACGTTGGCTACGGTGGCTCCGGGTATTTCCGAGGCATTGGTCGCTACAGCAATGGGTTTGTTTGCGGCTATCCCCGCAGTACTAGCGTATAACCGCTTCTCGGCTCGGGCTGAAACTTTGAGTAATCGTTACGAGACCTTCGCTGAAGAATTCTCCTCTATTTTGCACCGTCAGGTTCATACTAAGCGCTAATGTGGCTGCTGATAAACATGAAGCCTGAATACATTAATGACGGGAGCGGCAGGTGAGAATTGGTAAAAAAATTAAGAAAAAGCCTATGGCTGAAATCAATGTAGTGCCCTACATTGATGTGATGTTAGTGCTACTGATTGTTTTTATGGTGACAGCTCCCTTGCTGATGCAGGGTGTTAAGGTCGATTTGCCCCAAGCACCGTCTGAGCCGATGAGCAATAAGGATGATGAACCGGTGATTGTTTCGATCAAACAAGATGGTTCTTATTACATTAAGCTGGGCGCCAAAGCCGAGAGCGCCAAGCCACTTGATACTATTACCGCTCAGGTAAGTAAAATTTTGCGCGCCAACCCCAAGGCGCCTATATTAGTGTGGGGTGATCATAAAGTTGAATACGGTGTGGTAGTGGCTCTGATGACGGAGTTGCAAAATGCCGGTGCGCCCTCGGTCGGGCTTGTTACAGAGCCTGCGCACTAGGTGGCGATGCCAATGATTGGTTACGGTAAGGCTATTGCGGTTAGTGTTATTTTGCATTTGCTGCTAATTATGGCGGTCATTTTTGGCTGGCAAACAACGGCTGAAAAAAGTAAAAGTTATACACCTCGCTATATCGAGGCAAAGTTGGTGCAATTGAAAGCTTCGGCTAAAAAAGCACCGAGCAAGGCTGTTAAAACCAAGCCAAAAAAGATCGATGTGGCAAAACAGCGCCGCGAGCAAGAACGTAAGCGCAAATTGGCCGCAGAGGCAAAGCGCAAAATTGATTTGAGTAAAGCTAAGGCAAAAAAGAAAAAGGCCGCAGATGATAAGGCTAACCGAGAGAAAGAGCGTAAAAAGAAAGCATTAGCGCAACAGCAACTTAATCAACAGTTGCAAGATGAGCTGGATCAGGCGTTGCTGGAAGAAGAGGAACTACTCGAGGCTGAAACAGTGGCTGAGATGGCGCAGAGCTACAGCGCTGTGATTGCAAAGCGTATTCATGAAAATTGGAGTAGACCTCCCTCAGCGCGCAATGGTATGGAGTGTTTGTTACTGCTGCACCTAGTACCCTCAGGTCAAGTAGTCGATGTGTCCGTGATGGAAGGTAGTGGTAATGGTGCTTTTGATCGTTCGGCTGAGCAAGCGGTTAGGCGCGTGGGTCGTTTTAATGAATTGCAGGGTATGCCTGCAAACGTATTTGAACAAAATTTTCGTCGCTTAAAAATGCGATTTAAACCACAGGATTTAAGATTGTGATTAACAGAATTATCATCCTATGTGCTAGTTTATTACTGTCTATGACTGTATTAGCTGAGCTTGAAATACAAATTACTCAAGGCGTTGATAACCCCACCAGTATTGCTGTGGTGCCTTTTGGCTGGCAGGGCAAAGGGAAACTGCCTGAGAATATTGCAAACATAACCGCGTCCGATTTAGAGCGGAGCGGTTTGTTTCGTCCTATTGATCCGGATAATTTGTTGGACCTCCCTCGGCCGGGCGACAAAGTTTTTTATCGAGATTGGAGCATTTTAGGTGCTGAATACATTCTCACGGGTAATCTTGAGGTTCGTAATAATCAATACTTTCTTAAGTATGAGTTGCATGATGTGTTTGCTCAAAAAAAAGCATTTTCATTAACGGTCGAGGCAGGGCTATCAGAGTTACGAGCTATAGCCCACTTTGTTAGTGACAAGGTTTATGAACACATTACTGGTATTAAGGGTGTCTTCTCAACCAAAATAATTTATGTAGAGGCGATCAATAAAGATAGTTATAAATTAGTGGTTGCTGATGCCGACGGGGAAAGACCGTCAGTACTGGTTCAGTCTAAGCATCCTATGTTGTCACCGAATTGGTCACCCGATGGGACTAGCGTGACTTACGTGTCATTTGAAACTGGTCGTCCAGCAATATTTATTCAAAATATACGTACGCAAGCTCGGGAACAGGTTACCAATTTTAGAGGGCTCAATGGTGCTCCAGTATGGTCCCCCAATGGTAAAAAGCTTGCCATGGTACTCTCAAAAGATGGCAACCCGGAGATATACACATTAGATTTAAAAACAAGAATGTTTACTCGTATCACTAAGCACTTTTCTATTGATACTGAGCCAAATTGGGCACGGGACGGCCAATCGATCATATTTACCTCGAATCGAGGTGGAAAACCACAAATATACCAAGTAACACTTGCCAGCGGCCGTGTAGAACGCTTAACCTTTGAGGGCGATTATAATGCACGCCCGAGAGTTTCTCCGGATGGTAAGAGTCTGATTATGGTGCACCGCAGCGAGCGCTCCGGTACATTTCATATTGCCTCACAAGATATCGCGACAGGAGATTTACGAATTTTGACAGAGACTCATTTGGATGAATCTCCTACTATCGCCCCTAATGGCGCTATGCTGCTTTATGCGACGCGTTATAAAGGTAAAGGAATTTTGGCTGCGGTTTCTCTCGATGCCGGTGTTAAGTACCGGTTGCCATCAAAAAAAGGTGACGTAAGAGAACCTGCCTGGTCACCTTTTTTATATTAGCTATATTTGTATTAACTATTAAAAAACCACTTAACTATTATTGGAATAATTATGATTACTAAAGCATTCAAGCAAACTATGGGTCTGGCGTGTGTTCTGGCTGTTTTATCCGGTTGTTCCAGTACTTCCACTCAAGAGGATGCTGCCAATGCTGGCGGCGTAACCACAGGTTCTGCAGCGACTAATGGCGTTAATGCCAATGATAATCTAGACGGCTTGGCTAATTTGCAATCGGTTGTTTATTTTGATTTTGATCAGTCTATGCTGGGTAGTGAAACACGTGCCATTTTGATTGCTCACGCCGAAGCGTTGAAAGCTGCACCGCGTTCAGTTCGCTTGCAAGGCCATGCCGATGAGCGAGGTAGTCGCGAATACAATATGGCTCTGGGTGAGCGTCGTGGTAATGCGGTTCGCGACTTCTTGGTTCTGCAGGGCGTTGATTCTTCTCTATTAGAAACCATCAGTTATGGTGAAGAGTATCCGGCAGTATTGGGCAGTTTTGAGAAAGCATACGAGCAAAACCGTCGTGTAGAAATTAAGTAATTATATCTTATAAAGCCGAGACACTATGTTTAAGCTCCTCGTGGCCGCTGTTTGTTTGACAGCGGCCACCTGCGTTATGGCGCAGGTACAAGTAGTAGATTCCTCACTTCAATCCTCAAGTCTAATGGTTGAGGCCAAGTCGCCCATTGCAGTTAACCCGCAAACGGAGATGTTCTATCAGCTGCAAGCCTTACAACAAGAAGTGCTTGAATTGCGCGGTTTGGTAGAGGTTCAAAATTATGAAATAAAGCGTTTAAAACAACAGCGTCTCGATGACTATGTCGATCTCGATCGCCGTATAGTCGAACTCTCTGGTTTAGAACCCCTTGGAAGCGCTTCTAACCCCGTCGCTAATGCAACTGTTTCTGCGCCTAAGGGAGAGAAGCAGGATTATGATCAGGCTCTAACTATGTTGCGAGAGCGCAACATAGAGGGTTCGATTAATGCTTTTAATCAGCACTTGCTCACCTATCCCGGTGGTCAGTATTCAGCCAATGTACATTACTGGCTGGGTGAAACCTACTTGCTGCAAGGCGATTTAGAAACGGCTAGACAGGCTTTTACAGTACTCGTTGATAGTTATCCTGAGCATCGAAAAGCTGTTGATGCGCGTTATAAATTGGGTACTGTGTTTTTTCAGCTGGGTGATAAAGCCAAAGCCAAGACTTTGTTGGACTCGGTAGCCAGCGGCTCCAGCAGCGCAGCGGGGTTAGCTCGCAAGTATTTACAGCAGAATTATTCGCAGTAGCTACCGGGTACCATCAGTAGCAGTAAAAAAGGGCCCGATCAGTGATCGGGCCCTTTTTTACTGCTAAATTTATGACACAGTTTTAAATATCAGCGCTTAAATGCAGACGTATGACTTCTCCGCCGTTATCAAGTTCGAAGCTGACTAGCATTGGTTGACAGCAGACGCTGCAATCTTCGATGCTGACGCCTTGGGTAATGTCGATCAGCAGGGTAATGGACTCGCCGCAATAAGGGCAGTATTGACTAATTTCTTGCACCGCTTCAGTCATGTTCAACTCGGTTGCGTCCGCAATCTTTAGCTCGATAGAGTTGTTTGTCGACCTTTGCCATCAACGTCTCCAAGCTGTCATCAATGTGGTACTGACTGACTCCGATACTGACCGTGAACTGAGGTGTGTTTGTCACTAAGGCGTTTTTATGGCAAACCTCTATGAAGGATCTGATACGCTCAGCGAAGTCGCAGGCACCACAAAGATCGGTTTCTGGGCAGCAGATAAGAAACTCTTCACCACCAATACGGCCGATAATGTCGGCCTCGCGACAGAGCCCCAAGCAAGTTTTCGCTAATTGAATAAGAGCTTGGTCACCGGCGGCATGACCAAAATTATCATTTAGTTGCTTGAAGTAGTCGGCATCGATCATAATCATCGATAATTGCCGTTGATAACGTTTACTTTTACTCAGCTCGGCGGTGACTAAATTGATAAAATGACGGCGGTTAAATAGGCCTGTCAGGGTATCGGTAGAAGCGAGTTGTTGCAGTGCCGAATTAGCGACTGATAATTCATCCTGAGCTTGTTTGAGACGTAAAGCAGAACGAATTCTGGCCGCTAGTACCGGATAGATGACAGGTTTACTGACATAATCATGGGCACCATTATCGAACGCGGCAATTATCAGCTCTTTGGCATTATTAGCGGATACCATAATGACCGGGATCATTTTAGTCGCGGGGTTACTCTTGAGGCGTTGTATGGTTGTTAGACCGCCGATACCGGGCATCATAATATCGAGAAGAATAAGGTCGGGTCGTTCTGATTCACTCATGGAAATGCAGGCGTGGCCATTATCGGCTTCGATGACCTCATGCTCGTCATCTATAAGGTCAAAGCGCAATATTTGCCGACTGTGTGCAATATCATCAACGATAAGAATCTTTGCCATAAAAAGTAATAATCTATAAGTTTATATAATTCTAGCATAAGTATTTAATAACGCTGTTTAGCGAATGATTTTGATTTGCTCGCCATTGTCAGGTTCTACTCTAGGGTAGTAACCGTTGATCATTGACAGTTCTTTCTACCATATTAACCCAGTCGAGTGTACCGTGCCTGCGAGCTGGACCTGTTTTTGCTTGACTTGGTTCTGAGGCAATGAATGCTAGATTATTCATAATATCCGACACACTTGGAATAAATTCGCTAGCCAGCTGATCGTAGGCTGTGGTGTTCACACAGTGAACCAAGTGACTAATAGATATCCTTTAGCCGTCGCTGACTCCGGCTGATCGACACCAAATTCAATCTCTTTGTGAACTGGATTTTTCAGCACGCCGTATTGGCAGTGGAATGCTGCGTTCGAACAAGACCATATCTTAAATATTGTTCTAGCAATGTATATAGTACTGATGCCGCACATATCGATTGCTTTCAACAGCGTAATAGGGCGGCTAAGTTTCACCAGTGTCTTGAGGCTGGAGCAAGCCTGATGCCTAATCGTGTTGATGTTAATCAGTTTTTAAAGCATTTTGACCTCAAGGTGGGTATTGGCTACTGGCAAGTTGATAACGCATGAACTTTATTTAATATACGCAAAGCTGTCCAATACTTGCTGGCGTTACCTCACTGCCGATAAAGCAATTCAAGTGCGACCAGTTGTTGTGGCATTTAACTATAATTAGGAGCCTCTTTCGGCTTCAAAATCATCAATTATTTTGTCAATAACTAACTATACCTCTAACCAGGGCTGGCTCAAGTTCAGTGATTATTGACTGTGTTTCGGTCAATGCTATCTTAGCTGCCAACTCAACGGGGGTAATAGTAGATACAAGCAATGTAGTTACTGGTAAAGATTGTTTATCCATTGATCATTCACTGCTGGTCGTTTCTACCTTGCGTTTATTGCTGGTAACGCCTTTTTTGAGAAGTTTAAGTAAACAATTGACCCATGTTTGTCTTGTTAGGCATGCCACCTTGATCGCAGTAATCTGGCGGCCGTAATACAGGCAAACGCAAGCCTCATAGATCGTACTGGGATTGATGTGGTTTATAACGCTTTGCAAAAATTTAATCTTCCCCTGTAGCTTATTAATAGTTAACAATTAAATGTTTAAATATTAACAAATTGAATAATCTGCTGTGTTTAAAAATCTACTGCTAGGTTAAGTCTACAAACGGTAGAATAGCGGTTAGATCTTTAATTAGTCAGCGGCGCTATTTATGTTTTCAGAGCTCTTTGCGATTATTGCCCCCATTCTTGTCTGTGCGAGCATAGGATTTGTCTGGGCCAAATCGGGCACGTCTTATCCTGCAGACTTTGTTGCTCGTGCGGTGATGAATATAGGCGCGCCTTGTCTGGTAGTGGCGGCGTTGAATCGGGCCGAGGTCGATCTGTTGCTCTTTGCGCAGGTCGCGCTCAGTGCACTGCTGGTTTTGGCGAGTATGGCGGTTATTTCTGTTGCGGCTATTGGTATGTTCAAGCTCAAAGTCAGTACATTTTTACCGTCGCTGTTATTTCCTAACTGCGGCAATATGGGTTTGCCACTGTGTTTATTTGCCTTCGGTGAAGAGGGCTTAGCACTGGCATTGGGTTATTTTTTGGTGATGATGCTCGGACATTTTAGTATTGGAATTTTGATTGTTGGCTCTGGTCATAACCGATTATCACAGCGCTTATTGGATTTATTAAAGATGCCGGTGTTGTATGCCATGGCGCTGGGAGTAGTTTTATTGTTTACAGGGTGGTCGTTACCCCAATGGCTGGACAACAGCGTGACCTTGTTGTCTGGTTTTACTATACCACTGATGATGATCACCCTTGGCGTTTCGCTGGCGCAACTAAAAGTTGCCATGATTAGTCACAGTTTGGCTTTTAGCTCACTGCGTATTTTTGGTGGTTTGGCCCTGGGTTGGCTCTGCTGTGCGAGTTTGGGTATAGAAGGCATCTCGCGCGGTGTAGTTCTGTTGCAATCTAGCATGCCGGTGGCGGTTTTTAACTATCTACTGGCCCAGCGCTTCAACCGCGAACCGAGTGAGGTGGCGGGGCTGGTAGTGACATCTACCTTGATGTCTTTTGTGCTGACGCCATTGTTGCTGGCTTACCTACTCTGATAAGCTGCGGATATTCACTGTTTGCCCATTTGGAAAAATTATGTCCCTAATTCGAGAGGTTGTGCTGACGTTCAGCTGCCAAGATCAACCAGGTATTGTCGCTTCGGTAGCGACTCTGTTTGCTAATAAAGGTTTTAATTTAAAGGAATCTTCGCAGTTTGAAGATTGTTTCAGTGGTCGCTTCTTTATGCGCTCGGTATTTCAGTGCGGCGACTGCAGTCTCGACCTCGATGCTATTAAATCGATGTTTATTTCTGTGGCTGAACACTACGCAATGGATTGGCGCCTGTCCGATAACCACTGTAAACCTAAGGTTCTAATCGCCGTGTCTCAGTGGGGGCACTGTCTTAATAATCTGCTTAATAGCTGCAAGACTGGTACGTTACCGGTACAAATAGTAGGGGTGGTCTCAAATCACGAAGTTATGCGCGAGACTTGCGATTGGTACGGAGTACCCTTCCACTATTTACCGGTAACGCCGGATACAAAGTCACAGCAAGAGCAGCGTATATTTGAATTGTTTGAGACATTGGATGCTGAATTTTTGGTATTAGCGCGCTATATGCAAATACTGTCTGACGACTTGAGCTGCAAACTTTCTGGCCGTGCCATCAATATCCATCACTCTTTTTTACCCGGTTTTAAAGGCGCAAAACCCTACCATCAGGCTTTTGATCGCGGGGTCAAGCTAATTGGCGCCACGGCCCACTATGTCACCGCCGACCTCGATGAAGGCCCCATTATTGAACAAGCAGTGGAGCGTGTAAGCCACAGCAACTCACCCGAAGAGCTGGTTGAGATAGGCCGCGATACCGAAGCGGTTGTATTGAACAGAGCTGTACGCTGGCATGCCCAGCATCGGGTGCTCTTGAACGGCGCGAAGACGGTAGTATTTGCGCGCTAGATCATTTATCAAGTCGAGTGGGCTTAGCCATTACGAAGATGTTGATAATATGGCCTTGTCGACTGCTTGGACCCCAAAAAAACCCCGCTTTTGCGGGGTTTTTTGGGGTCCAAGTTCGAACTTTCAAGTTACCTCAATTGTCCTAGTAGTTTAGACAGCGGATGCGGCACAGCTTTGTTATCAATACGCTTCACCTGCGACCGGCAGGAGTAGCCTGTGGCCATTAGTTTGCCATTGTTACTGCTGTCGTTAATAACCTCGCTCCACGACAGCTGATAGATCTTTTTTGAGGTATCGACATTGGCCGCTTCGTGGCCGTAGGTGCCGGCCATGCCGCAACAGCCGGTATTGATGTTTTCCAGGGTCTGCCCAAGTGCCTCGAACACCTGTTTCCAGTTGCCTATCGAGGGTGCAGCATTGGTACTTTCGGTGCAGTGTGCTAAGAGTTTGTGCTCACTCGGTTCGAACAATTCCGCTTTTGTCTGAAGGTACTTAAGCTTTGAGGCCAGCCATTCCTGCGGTAGCAGCACTTCTGGCACGGCATCTGCTCCTAGAATTTTTTGGTATTCACTGCGATAGGCCAGAGTCATTGATGGGTCTATTCCGATCATGGCAATGTTAGATGTCGCCAGAGCGTTGAGCATCTCGACATTGCTATCGGCCGCTTTTTTGAAAGCCTTTAAAAATCCGTGAACATGCAGGGGCTTACCATTGGGTTTGTAGGGTGCAAGTAAAGGGGTGAAGCCGAGTTGCTGTAACAGTTTCAGCAAGTCGATAACCATATCGGTTTCAAAATAACTGGTGAAGGCATCCTGTATTACGATAACGGCATTACTGGGTTTCTCCAGAGTCGCCAAGGTTTCAGCGCTGGCATATTGAATACCCAGTTCGCGGCAGGCGGCATCAAGAGACACGCCGGTTAGTAGCGGGCTGTCAACCATGCCGGCGGCTCTTTTTAAGAGGGCTTGCATGGGAGCAGGTTTGATCATGGCATTGTAGAGCCAGGGCACTTTAGCGAGTGTTGGCACCATAAACTCGAGGCCGCCAATAAAATAGTCTTTTAACGGACGCAAATAACGTCCGTAGTAAACTTCCAAAAACTTACTGCGAAACTCCGGTACATCAACTTTGATAGGGCACTGACCCACGCAGGACTTACAGGCTAAACAGCCGCTCATGGACTCGAAGACCTCGTTAGAGAAATCGTAGTCGCCGCGTTTTTTGGCCCAACTATTTTTGACTCGGGCCGGTAAACTGAGTAGAAAATTACTGTCTTTAACGGAGCGGCTTTCATCCAGTGGGTCTATACCGCGCTCAGACAGCTGTTTCAGCCATTCGCGTACCAGAGAGGCGCGCCCTTTGGGCGAGTGGATGCGCTCGCGGGTACCTTTCCACGAGGGACACATCATGTCATTGGGATTCCAGTTAAAGCAGGCGCCGTTGCCGTTGCAGTACATTCCCTCGCTGTAACCCTCCCATACTTGCACAGGAATTTTGCGATCAGACTGGCCTCGGGTGGCCACTTCGTCAATTTTTAATAGCTCGACCTTGTTACTGGGAGTGGCAATCTTGCCGGGGTTCAGCTGGTTGCGCGGATCGAATTCGGCTTTGATACGCTGTAACTGCGGGTAGAGCTCACCGAAAAAGGTGGGCACATATTCTGAACGCACGCCTTTGCCATGTTCGCCCCAGAGCAGGCCGTTGTATTTTTGCGTTAGCGCCACGACTTGGTCGGTAATGCGGCGAATGGCTTTTTCCTGCTCGGGGTCCTTCATGTCAATGGCGGGGCGCACGTGCAATACCCCCGCATCGACATGTCCGAACATGCCGTAGCTCATGTTGTTATCGTCCAGAACCTGGCGGAATTCGACAATGAAATCGGCCAAGTTCTCCGGCGGCACGGCGCAATCCTCAACAAAGGCTATTGGCCTTGCTTCACTGTCGGCATTGCCCAACAGCCCTACGGCTTTTTTGCGCATGCCCCAGACTTTGTCGACATTGGCGCTGCCGCGAACAATGCTGTAGCCAATAGAGCGTCCGTTTTTGCCTTCAAGTTGTTCGATTAGGCGAGCCATCTCGTTTTCCAGCTCTTCCTCACTGTCGGCAGTGTATTCGACTAGATTGATGCCTTGAATGGTCTTGCCTGCATGCTCGCCTCGGGGGGGCGGAAAAAAATTGGCGACGGAGTCCCAAACAATATCGCCCATGGCCAGATTTAAAACTTTGGAGTCGATGGTCTCAATCGAGGTGGGGTCGGCTTTCATTAACTCAGTGGCATCGCGCAGAGCGCCATTGAAATCTTCATAGTTAACGTTGACGAGTGCCGCACACTTCGGTATAGGCAAGAGATTAATTTTAGCTTCAGCGATGAAACCGAGAGTTCCCTCGCTGCCGCAGAGCAGGCTATTAAGGTCAAAGCAGCCATTACTGGTGCGGATATGTGCCAAATCATAGCCGGTTAAACAGCGGTTTAATTTAGGAAATGTGGCTTCAATTAAGTCGGCGTGCTTTTTTTGTAGGTTGTCGACTGCGCGATGAATCTCGCCGACGCGATCTGGGCGCTCGATAATCTTTGCCAGTTCATCGTCATTAACCGGGCTTGAATTCCAGACACTGCCATCGAGTAATACGGTTTTCAGCTCCAGTACATGGTCGCGAGTCTTGCCGTAGCGGCAGGAACCCTGGCCAGAGGCATCGGTATTGATCATGCCGCCGATGGTGGCACGGTTACTGGTGGACAGTTCCGGCGCAAAGAATAAGCCGTGCGGCTTAAGGGCCGCATTAAGCTGATCTTTCACCACGCCGGTTTGCAGGCGCACCCAGCGTTGCTGAACGTTAATCTCGATGATCTGATTCATGTGTTTGGATAAATCGACAATCAAACCGTCGCTTAGGGATTGCCCATTGGTTCCGGTACCGCCGCCGCGTGGACTTAAGGTGATCTGCTTGAATGGCGCGGTATTGGCTAGCTCACAGATGCGCACCAGATCCTGGCTATTGGCGGGATAGAGTATACCTTGAGGCAGCACCTGATAAATTGAATTGTCGGTCGCCAGTACCGTGCGGTTGGCATAGTCGGGGTTGAGTTCCCCCTCAAAACCTGACGTTCTGAGGGCGTCAATAAAGCCCAGGTATTGGGCTTGGACAGGTGATGTTTCGCGAATACTTGGTATCATAAGTTTTGTCGCATATGATTTTTAGGGTCGTAATTGGTAGATCGTTGAATCTTATTTTACTCTATTTACGCCAGAGTTTTGGTTTTCGTGGCTATGTTTATCACCGTACCACTGCCCATCTTCGTCTGCTCGATAACTTTTTTGACTTGATCGACTATTTTTGCCGTATTGGATCTGGTTTTTTTGCTGCAGTCTTGGGTGGCGATGATGGTGTCGTCAATTATTTGCATGGCTTGCCTGCCAATTGACTTACGTTGTCGGCTACTAGGTTAAAATCAGAAATTGAAGCGCCTTAATCACGCTTTTGCCAAAATTCGGATCACATCGTTGCTAATGGGTTTGCAGGGTTTGGAATTTGTGAAATAAGTAGCCATATTTATTTACTCGGAGGAAATTACTTATCTGCAATACTGTAAATATTGCCTGATGGTGATTCGCTAGGGCAAATTTATGCAGGTTGGTAGCGATAAATATAATCGGTATCTGCTCGCTTTTGGCACTGTTAACGGCGGTCAATCGTCATCATTATCCTGTAAGTACGCAGAAGCGCGGCCCTTGGCATTAGGTAGGCTGAGCCGAGTACCTCTGAGTAAATGGCTGAATACTTACAAGCCAATAAAGCCAAAGACTAGGCACAGTGTCGAGACAAGCACCGTCACTGTCGTAAAGTGTGCCTGAACTCCAGTTATATTAGCGCACAAGTATCAATGTCCGATCTGTTGAAAAATTCACAAAGCGCTTAAATCGCGAGCAGATTAGTATCTTAAATGGTATGCTATGCATAACTCATGCTGTCCATTTTATAATTTAAGTCGCAATATGCTATATATGTCTATGATTACAAAAGACTTGTTTCGAGTGTTGACGCGATTTAGGACCTTTAAGTGGTTAGATGCATGAATTACCAACCCGCAAAGATAGCGTTTGATCGAGGTGTTGTTTGAAACGCGAGCAAGTGTCGCCAGGCCATTTTGATAAAGAGAATAAAACCCTCAAACTTCATGTGTCTGAGCTAAAAATCGGTATGTTTGTCTCCAAGCTCGATCGAGATTGGATCGAAACTCCGTTTTTACTTCAAGGCTTCGTGATTGAGCATATGGATGACATAACCGTGCTCGATGAGTACTGTCAGCATGTCTGGATCGACGCGGTTGAAGATGTTTGGATAGCTCCTGAGAAGCGTTCTTCAGGGAGTTTGCCTGAGCGTAAAGTAAGCTATATTAATAAAATTCCGGCTCAAGAAGAGCACCGAAAAGCACTCGGTGCATATCGCCAAGCACGCACCATCACCAAAAGTTTACTTGATGACATTCGCCTCGGCGGCGTTATTGATACCAAAAAAGCCAAAGACACCGTCAACGCCTGCGTGAGCAGTGTTATTCGCAATCCCGATGCCTTGGTATGGATGTCGAAGATGCGCGACAAGAACGAATATACTTCTGAACACTGTCTTAATGTATGTATCCTTGCCATTGCTTTTGGTCGTCACTTAGGTATGGACGAAGATGCGCTGCAAAAACTCGGCCTCTGCGGTCTCTTGCATGATGTTGGCAAGATGCGTGTTCCTGACGCAGTGCTCAATAAGCCTTCTTCACTGACCGCGAAAGAATCGAAAATGATGCGTGCGCATGTGGTACATGGTCGCAATCTGTTGATGTCGTCGCCAGGCGCTTATCACGGCGTAGTCGACGTGGCTTATAGTCATCATGAGCATGTAGATGGCTGCGGTTACCCACGCAAACTTAAAGCGGCGGCTATTTCAGATTTTTCCCGCATTATTGCTATAGTCGATGCCTTTGACGCCATGACCGCTGATCGCTGTTATGCGCCCTCGATGTCTTCTACCGATGCCCTGAAAGAAATTTTTAAGGAAAAAGGCAAGCATTTTGATGATCGTTTGTCACAGGAGTTTATTAAGTGTATTGGTCTCTACCCGCCGGGCTGTATTGTCGAATTAATGAACGGTATGGTGGCTATCGTGTTAGAGGTGAATCACCGCTTCAAACATTTGCCGCGTGTTATTGTAGTGCAGGATAAAAAAGGCGAGTTCAGCCGCGAGCACGTTATATCGTTGGCGGATATTGAGTGCGAGAAACTGCCGAAAACATATTTGATTCAGCGTGTATTGCGAGACGGCGAATATGGAGTTTATATAAAAAACTATCGTGAAAAGGGTCTAGTATTTGGTCAAGCTCTGCGCTAATTTGTGTCAGGTATCTTAAGTAATAAAGTTATTTTTTTGCTGTTTCAGGCATCATACTTCTCTGAAATAACGTTATATAGAATAAAATAAGCAGATTTTTATGGACAGTACAGCATACGGAAGCGCTTTAGAGCTTGTTATCTTGCAATATGGTGTGAACCCGTCCGAGAGTAAGGTTTCTCAGCTAGGAAACGGTCTGATAAACAGCACCTATTTAGTCAAGAGCCCCAATAAAAACTTCGTTTTGCAAAAGATCAATCAGGGTGTATTCCAACAGGCCAAGCAAGTTATCGCTAATGCCGAGTTAATCGATCAATATTTAGTTTCGGCTAAGGCTCGCAATGAGTATCCACTCTCTTCTGTTGGACAGCTAGAAACTATCAATGGTGATAAATTCATTGAGATAGGCCGTGAGTTGTGGCGGGCGCTTTATTTTATTCCGAATTGTTACACTATTGAAGCCGTAGACTCGGTTGGTCAGGCCTCGCAGGCGGCAACCGCTTTTGCACAGTTTACCTCTGCTTTGAGTGCTTTTCCTGCCAAACAACTCGCTGTCATTATTCCAGATTTCCATAATTTGCAGTCCCGCCTGCAGCAGTTACAAGATGTGATCCAGCGCGATCCTGTCGGCCGTTTGAGTAGTTGCCAGGCGCAGGTAGACTTTTGCCTAGAGCAGAAAAATTTTACCGCCGAAGTGGCCGCCATTAGTACGCAGTTACCGTTGCATGTTACTCACAACGACACCAAGATTAACAATTTGTTGTTTTGTAATAAGACCAAGCAGGCGGCCGCTGTTATTGACTTAGACACCTGTATGCCCGGCTTTTTAATGCATGACTTTGGAGATATGGTTCGCACTTGTTGCTCTAACCTGCCTGAAGATGGCAAGAATATCGAAGATATGGAAGTAAGATTCGATATTTTTAGTGCGCTATTACAATCCTATATCGAAGGCTTCGGTAGCAATATTACCCCGCTAGAAAAACAGAGTCTAATCATCGGTGCGCAGCTGCTGCCATTTATGATAGGGGTCAGATTTTTAACCGACTATATAAATGGCGATAACTACTTTCATACCCAATATGATGAGCACAACTGGGTGCGTGCTAAGAATCAATTTCAACTGTATTCCTTACTAAATGCTGAAGTCGATCAATTAAATCAGTATTTATTATCCGATGTTGAACTGGATCAAGTGGTATTTTCCGGTAGCTGATAGTTCAAGGGCAAGGTTTATCATTAACGACTGTCCTTGAATATTGCAATATCTTTTGGTTACTCAAAATTCAGCAGGCCAAAGCTTTCTGGGTGATGGTAGTCAGGCTCGTTTACCTCAATATTGTTCCAAACTGCATACTGTGGTTCTTGCCTGCCGCCACAGCGATAGAAGTTTGCCAGCCATTTGTCGGGGTTTACGCTTTCGCCGGTTAACCCTGCTATCACTTTAAAGGGCAGTGTTATCTCTACCCGCCAAGACACGTCTTCGCTTGATTCTAGTTTTACTGGTGACTTGATTGACGCTGTTCTTTGTATAAGGGCCGCCAACTCTACCGGTAGAAACTTACGTGAGTGACGATCTTGGCCGTAAGCTAGGTGCAGGGTTCCGCAGCAATTAACTTCCAGATTTATATAGCTGCTGGCGAGAACGCCCGAGGGTGAAAAAAAGAACTCAACACAGGAATCTTCACAGATTAGCATGTGGTTAAGCTCTGTCTGCTTTGAGTAACTGTATTGATCCTCCGCTTCGATGTTAATAAATAGAGCTTTATCATCATAGGCTAGTTGAACTTTGGTAGCTTGTTTTGCTCCTGATTTGTACCATGGGTAGGTTTCAATGCTAAGCTGAGGTATGTCTGCCCAGTTCGGCGATGACGCTGATATTTTTTTTACTTGATAGTTATACATAGTTCTCGACGCGGTATTTTGTAGTTATTATTTATGCCTAATCGGCTTTACGAGTTAGCGTTTCAGACTGGGGTAACAGCCGCAGGTAGATACTTTGGTATCAATCCCGTCAAAGGGTAGCGAGTATTGGCTGTTATAAATTTTCCATCAATGTTTCGGCAGCGGATGAAAAATTTGCTTGAATGCGGCGTTATCTTGTAAAAAATCTTTAACTATTACTACTATTTTGGGTTACATAAATTATTTAATCTCAGGAAATAAGGCCGTCCGGTTTTCTTTCTTTTGTGCGATAGTCCTGAGTTGTCACTGATATTTATGGCATATTAAATAGGTTATTCTGCCAAGCTAATTAGACTTTCGCCTGAATCATCTACCTGCATAAATTTGTCTTCACCTTTAACGGCTTCACCGGGGTCGCATTGCACAGTGCACCCCAGAGCCTTGAACGCATCGCGCGCGCAGTCCGCATCGGTTTCCCAGGGCGCGTGTATTGAGTTAAACCAAACCCCTACTATCTTTTCGCCAACTTCAGTGCCTGCTATTTCTTTCTGCACGATAATTGGGAGCGTTTCGCCACCCGCCCGAGCATGGAAGACCACCATATCTTCGTTCTCGCTGATCCAGTCCATTTCACCCACACTCGCTTCGATCCATTCAATCATTGGTGTCATTTCGGGGTTCTGTAGATAGATTTCGCAATCGGCCATGGGTGCTCTCTAGGCTAGTAAATTGGATAAGAAGGCGCGAGTTTAGCACGCATTAGGTACAATACGCCTTATCGCCAATAGCAAGTGAAGACTTTTGATTCAGTGCGGTGAATTTATAACTTAGTATTTAGAGCTATTGATTTAGAACTATGGATTTAGAATTATGGATTTAGAGCTATGGATTTAGAAGAGTTGCGCCGCGAATATTTATGCGGTGGTTTGAAACATGAAGACTTACAGCTAAACCCTATTGCTCAGTTTGAGCTATGGATGCAGCAGGCCATTGCTACTGATATGGCCGACCCTACAGCTATGACCGTGGCTACTGTGAGCGCAGGTGGTCAACCGAGCCAGCGCATAGTGCTACTGAAGCACCTGGATGAGCGCGGTTTTATTTTTTACACCAATTTTGAAAGTAAAAAAGCGCAGAATATTGCCGCCAACAGCAAGGTCAGTTTGCACTTTCCTTGGCACGCCATTGAGCGGCAGGTCAACGTGTGTGGCGTGGCTAGAAAACTCGACAGCGTCGAGAGTTTAAAATACTTCAGCTCTCGCCCGCGCGAAAGTCAGCTGGGTGCCTGGGCCTCAAGGCAGAGTCAAAAAGTTAGCTCGCGGCAGTTATTGATGCAGCAGTTCAATGCCATGAAAGAGAAGTTCGCCAAGGGAGATATTCCGTTACCCGAGTTCTGGGGCGGTTATGTTATTGAGCCAAGCTCCATTGAATTCTGGCAGGGCGGAGCCAATCGCTTGCATGACCGCTTTGAATATTCTCGCGGTAGCAGCGGTGAATGGACTATTGATCGCCTAGCCCCCTAGTTTGAAATACATTGTGCTAACCGATGTTGGCGACTCTTATCGTGTATGTATTGGCTGTAACCGACACCAAGCTTATAAAGATATTTCCCAGCGGGATATCAGGGTGATTAAATATGACAGCAGTAAAAGGTAAGCGTCCTCTAGATGGTATTCGAGTTATTGAATTGGGACAGCTGTTAGCCGGGCCTTTTTGTGGTTCTATGCTGGCCTACTTTGGGGCCGAAGTCATAAAAATTGAAGCGCCTGACAAGGGCGATGCCATACGTGGCTGGCGCGTGTTGGATGAGGGCGGTACCTCTTACTGGTGGCGCAGCCTCGGCCGTAATAAAAAGAGCGTGACTCTCGATTTACGCCAGCCGCGCGGCTGCGAACTTGCCCGTCAGCTAATCGATAGCGCCGATGTGTTAATTGAAAATTTTCGCCCCGGCGTTATGGAAAAGTGGGGCTTAGGGCCCGATGCGATTAAAATATCCAACCCCAAATTGGTTTACACACGCATTTCAGGCTATGGCCAAACCGGACCCTACTCACAAAAGCCGGGTTTTGCCTCTGTGTGTGAGGGCATTAGTGGGTTTCGCTACGTTAACGGTTTTGCCGATCAGGCGCCGGTGCGGCCCAACCTTAGTATTGGCGATACCATTGCCGGTATTCACGCTAGCCTCGGGGTGGTGATGGCGCTGTTTCAGCGTCAGCAGCAAATCGTTGACGGCGAGCAGGGGCAGGGTCAGGTAGTGGATGTGGCACTGTATGAAGCCATGTTCAACCTAATGGAGGCGGTGGTGCCCGAATACGACGGCGCTGGGGTAGTGCGCGAGCCTTCGGGCACCACTGTCACGGGCATAGTACCCACTAATACTTATCGCTGTAAGAATGATAAATATGTGGTGATCGGCGGTAATGGCGACTCTATCTTTCAGCGTTTAATGACTGCAGCTAACCACCCTGAAATGGCCGCTGATCCGCGTATGGCGAACAACGCCGGGCGGGTTGAGTATGAGCTAGAAATAGACGAAGTTTTAAGCCAATGGTGTCTTTCGCTTAACTCAGAAGCCCTCTTGGCTATACTCGAAGACGCGCGTGTTCCTGCTGGGCCAATTTACAATGTCGAAGATATGTTGGCCGACCCCCACTTTAATGAGCGAGGCCTGTTTGAAGAAGTTGAAATTGACGGCAAGCGGTTAAAAATTCCTGCCATGATGCCCCGCCTAGTCGAGACTCCTGGCCGTACCGACTGGCCTGGGGGTGAACTCGGCAGTCATAATAATGAGGTACTGCAGGGGTTGCTGGCACTGGATGATGACGAGTTGGCAAGTCTGCGTAAAAATGGCGTTATTGGCTGAGCCGGGGCGCCGTACCTTTGGGCCAAAGTCAGAATAGCGCGTGTATTAGGGGTAATTTTAACTGCCGACATATGAGTTACTTGAACCTCAGTATTTGCATTAAAAATCTGCTGTTCTGCTAAGCTTTAGGGTAAACGTCCCAATGATGGAGGCCCACTATTTTTCACTTGCAAGCCCCTATCGATAACCTTGCTCAGTCAGGCTTGCTCGTATCAGGGCTTGCTGGCGGCGGTTATAGGGCTATAGATGCCGCCACATTAAGGGCCTTGGCGGCAGAGTCTCCTATTTGTGCCGATACGCACATTGCGGCTGCACAACAGCAAGCCGAGCAATACTTACTTTGCTGTCAGCGGCAAAGTGCTGGCTACAACTCATTTTTAAATCAATTTTTGCAAGAGTACTCACTTTCATCTGATGAGGGCATAGCTCTCATGGCGCTGGCCGAAGCGCTGCTGCGCATTCCCGATAGTCGTACCGCCGAGCGTTTAATTCGCGACAAGCTGATTGGTCTCGATTGGCTTGAACATATCGGTCGCAGTCCTTCATTACTGGTTAATACTTTAACTTGGGGGTTGTTGCTAACGGGTAAATATTTAAATATCGGCGCGGCTAGTACCAGTGCCATTAGTGAGTTACTGCTTAAAAAATTACGAGTTATGGGCGAACCGGTTATTCACGCAGTATTGGCTCAAGCGCTATTGTTAATGGGGCGAAATTTTGTGCTGGCCGAAACTATTGAAGCAGCCCTGCGTCATACTAAAAAAGCTCCTAACCAGCATGCTCCACTCTACTCCTTTGATATGCTCGGCGAGTCAGCGGTGAGCCTTGATGATGCCGATTTTTATTATCGGGAGTACGCCCATGCCATTGAAAAAATTGGACGGGAAAAATCATGCAACAGACTAACCCGCGACCAGATGGTCGCGTCGTCGCCTCATACTTCTCACTGTGTATCGGTAAAATTGTCGGCTTTGCATCCGCGCTTTGAGCTATCGCAAGCGTCACGTCTGTTCGATGAATTGTTGCCGAAGGTGAAAAGTTTGGCGCTTTTGGCTAAGCGCTTTGACATTGGTTTAACCCTTGATGCCGAAACCTGCGCCTGTACCGAAATTACGCTGGCTATATTGTCGAGATTAGCCACCGATGCGGATTTAAATAATTGGCAAGGTTTGGGGGTTTGTATTCAAGCCTACCAAACGCGCGCCCAAGCCCTAATTAACCGTTGTATTACAATGGCAAAAACCAGTCGGCGGGTACTGGCCATGCGCTTGGTCAAGGGAGCGTATTGGGACAGTGAAATCAAGTGGGCACAGCAACAAGGCTTAGCCACTTACCCCGTATATACCCATAAATGCGATACCGACAGCAGTTATTTAATTTGCGCCGAAATGTTGTTGCAGGCCTCAGCGACCAGCGATGGTTTGATCTACCCGCAGTTTGCTAGCCATAACGCCCTAACGTTAGCGGCCGTTATTAAGCGTGCCAATAATTTGAATTTGGATTACACCGCATTTGAATGTCAGCGCCTGCACGGTATGGGCGAGGCGCTGTACCAAGAGCTAACTGCAGACGGCATAACTAGTCGTGTTTATGCTCCAGTGGGGCGGCCTAAAACATTATTGGCCTATCTGGTTCGACGCATGCTAGAGAACGGCGCCAACTCATCGTTTGTAAAGCAGCAATACCAGCCCAACATTAGCTTGAGTGACTTACTGGCCAGCCCTGTCGTCGAAAGTAGCGATTTTGCGGTAAAAAAAATAGACCAGCATCAGCTGCCTATCCCCAAAAATATTTATCAACCGCTGCGCGTTAATTCTAATGGCACTGATTTGTGGACGCAGAGTGCGCGCAATAAGTGGCAGCGCCAGTTACAGCAAGAGACTGTATGGCAAATGGTCATGCCAAAGCAAAAAGCAACGGCTATTACCGCCAAAGTCACTAATCCTGCCAACACCAACGAGGTATTGGCGCTTTTGCCATTGCACGATAGTAAGCAGCTAAAGTGTCGTTTAAATACTCTGCGGCAAGACAACACTGAATGGTCATACGACTTGTCTTTGCGTTTACAAACCACAGAAAAATTAGCGCAGATTCTAGAAGCAGAAAAACAAGCGCTGGCGTTATTATGTGTGCGAGAGTGCGGAAAAACACTCGCCGATAGTTTAGACGAGATTCGCGAGGCAGTTGATTTTTGTCATTACTATGGCAGCCAAGCTGCCGCGCTTTCTTCTGGGCAAAGTATCGAGCCGAAAGCGCGAGGGATTATTGTTTGCATTAGCCCGTGGAATTTTCCACTAGCTATTTTTATTGGCCAGATTATTGCCGCACTGCTAGCTGGTAATCGAGTACTGGCCAAGCCTTCTAGTTGCTCGAGTTTAATCGCATCTTTTGTGGCAAGTTTATTGTGGCGCGCGGGCTTTAGCGAATCAGTATTTCAATTAGTGCTTTGCTCCGGTCGATGCTTAGCGCCACTATTAGCCGATAAAGAAATTAGTGGGGTTTTATTTACTGGGTCAAGTGTCAGCGCTCAACATATTTGGCCGCTATTGCTGCAGAATAAAAATCGCCTACCATTATTTATTGCCGAGACCGGTGGCCAAAATGCCATGATCGTCGATGCTACCGCGCTGCTGGAACAGGTGACTTTAGATATTTTACGTTCCAGTTTTAACAGTGCTGGTCAACGTTGCTCGGCGCTTAGAATACTCTATGTACAAGAAGATATTTTTGATCAGTTAATTGAAAAATTGATCGGTGCCATGGCCGAACTGCGCCTCGGTGACCCCAGTGATTTAGAAACGGATATTGGTCCGGTGATTGACGCTGTATCTCTTAAAAAATTGCATCAGCATTGCGATTTTTTAGAGTCAAAAAATGTACCAGCGCAACTGATTTTTCGCTGCGAATTACCCGATGACTTACCCTCTGGTCATTATTTTGCCCCTAGTCTGTATGAAATACCGGCGCAGAGCATACTGGCGGCTGAGGTTTTTGGTCCCATATTACATGTTGTTCGCTATTCAGAAATTGAATTAGCTACAGTGATAGCGGCTGTTAATAACAGTGGCTATGGCTTAACGCTGGGCATTCACTCCCGAATTGAATCAACCCAAAATTATATTTGCGCTCGTGCCCGCGTCGGCAATATTTATATTAATCGCCATCAAGTGGGGGCAGTGGTAGGGTGTCAGCCATTTGGGGGAATGGGTTTGTCGGGTACGGGCCCCAAAGCGGGCGGGGCGAATTATTTACCAGCGCTTGTCCACTGGCAGGGAGAGTCGATAACCGCGCCGAGCTTTTTCAATAAACTTATATTGCAGCTACCGGCTCTATCGTTACCGCTTGAGCCGAACATCGATTCTTCGATCGTCGTTACATCGGCTGCCGAGCGTTTAGAAGCGCTGGAAAATTTTGTCTGTCAATTAAAAACTGATGTGCAGGTTCTCGCGCGCGACAATCGCGCTGCGGCTCTGTTTATTCATCACATCAGTGATTTGCAGCGACAAGCGTTGGTGTTATTACTCGAACCTACGGAGCTGCCAGCATTGGTGGGCGAACGCAATCAGCTGCGCTACTTGGCACGAGGGCACTTACTGCTAATTTGTCGAGACAGCCTATTGTTGGGCGAATGGTGGCTGCAGCTGTTGGCGGCGCTGGTGGCTGGCAATCGCGTCGAGTTATGGGTGCCGGCGCTGTCTGAGGCAATAGTCGCCACGGGTCTGAAATTAATGCAGCAATCGGGTTTTAACCAAGAGTGTTGGCGAGTTCGGATTCTGACTGAATCGCAGAGCAATGTATTTACACTGGCTTCCTCGGGGGTTATCGACGCTATTATTGAACACCCTGATGGCGGCCAGTCTGTTAACGCCGCTATACAATTGTATCAACAAGAAAGGCTAGTGCCGATTTTAGCTGATCACTTTGGCCCCCACTATTTGGCGCGCTTTTGCGTAGAGCAAGTGATCAGCACTGATACATCAGCTTTTGGCGGCAATATTGAACTGCTTAATAGACACTAGTACTGACTCTTAGGCAGGCGCACGGTTAAGCCATCTAGCTCTGCGGTAACTTCAATCTGGCAGCTCAAGCGACTATTGATCTTGCGGCACTTCGCGCTATCCAAAACATCATCTTCGTCTTCGCCCGGCAAACCCACGCGCGCCTGCCACGCTGGCTCTATATAGCAGTGACAGCTGGCGCAACTCATGCAGCCTCCGCAGGCCGCGACTATGCCCTTCACACCATTATCTATCGCGCCCTCCATCACTGAGTTCCCAATCGGAACGTCATGGGTGAACGTACCTCCATCGTCTTCGATATAAGTGATATTCGGCATAAATCGACCTTTTAAAGTTATTATGGGCGTATGTTCTGTTGCAAAATAGGCACTTTCGACATTTCTGCCGTTCCGCATTAGCTTGTGCTTATTTTCACAATAAAGTGTATGCACAGGTCGCACTTATGTCATTCAACTCGCCAAAAAACATAGGGATAAAATAAAAGTTTTGGATACTATTTAGGGGCGAGGTTGAAGGCTCATAAGCTAGGCAACCGCATAATTGCAGATTTTGTGGCGATACATTGATTTACCCTATTCAAGTCACTCATCGCCACAAGAACGTGGCTGATTAGAATAATCTAGGCGCGATTATCGTGGTGCAGTTACAGCAAAAAAAGCACCGGTCTATTCGAGTTTATGCGTGAAATACACATATATTATCGGTATTCCACAATGGCCTTAGCCTCTAAAAAAACTCAAGCTCATAATCCCCTCATTGCGGTTGTTTCTAGATTACTTGCAGCCCCGCAAAGCTTCCAGTCCCTCTAAAAATCGGTAAATCAGGTGTTAAGTGCTTGAGATGAAAAAAGCGTCACACTCGATTATAATGTACGGCTAATTTAGTTGATGACCGAGTAGCCGCAATGACCGCCACAGATTCTGCACTATCTTCTTCCGTTCAGGCCCAGCACACCGTTGAAAAAATAGGCGGTACGTCCATGAGTGACTACCAGGCCACTCGAAAGAATATTTACCTGAATCCGGGCTTAAACGGCAAACTCTACCAGCGTGTTTTTGTAGTATCGGCCTATGGTGGCATCACCAATGATCTGCTTGAACACAAGAAAAGCGGCCAATCCGGTGTTTACGCGCTGTTTGCCAGCGCCGAAGAACAGGGCAGTTGGCAGGAGGCTTTTGCCGAGTTGCGCCAGAAAATGATCGACATCAATGTCAGCTTTTTTAACGATGACACCGAGCTGCTTGAAGCCAACGACTTTATCAATGGGCGCCTAGATGATGCGGAACGTGTATTAGTCGATTTGCAGCGTTTGTGTCAACACGGCCACTTCTCGATGAATGACCACTTGCAAACCGTACGTGAAATGTTGGCCAGCCTAGGTGAAATTCACAGTGCCTACAACACCGCTAAACTGTTACGTTTAGATGGTATTGCCGCGCGATTTGTCGATTTGTCCGGCTGGAGTGGCGACAAACATTATTCTATTGACGAGCAAATTACTCGCGCTTTTGCCAATGTTGATCTTTCTACAGAGTTACCAATAACCACCGGTTACTGTCATTCGGAGCATGGTTTGATGGCGACCTATGATCGAGGCTATTCCGAGATTACTTTCTCACGCGTGGCCGTTTTAACCAATGCTCGCGAAGCCATCATCCATAAAGAGTTTCATCTTTCTACCGCCGACCCACGCTTAGTCGGCGAGCATAATGCAATCCCTATTGGTCGTACTAATTACGATGTGGCCGACCAACTGGCTAACTTGGGTATGGAAGCGATTCACCCCAACGCTGCCAAGGGTCTGCGGCAGCAAAATATCTTGCTGCGCATGAAAAACACTTTTGAGCCTGAGCACGGCGGCACCACTATCACCACCGATTATGTTAGCGAAAAGCCGTGCGTTGAAATCATCGCCGGCCGCAAAGGCATCTACGCGCTGGAGCTATTTGATCAAGACATGGTCGGCAATATGCTAGCTTACGGGCAAGAATTTCTGAAGTTAATTGCGCGTTTTAAAGCCCATGTGGTCAACAAAGACCTAAACGCTAATACCATTACTTATTATCTCGCTAGCAACATGAAAACTATTCAGCGCATTCAAGATGAGCTAAAGCTTAGTTATCCAGGCAGTGAAACTTTAGTCACTAAGGTGTGTGTGGTGTCCGCTATCGGTAGTCACATGAAAGTGCCGGGTATTCTTGCCCAAACTACCCAAGCTCTTGCCGATATTAATATCAGCGTATTAGCCATGCATCAGTCCATGCGTCAGGTAGATATGCAATTTATCCTCGATGAAGCTGACTACGATGCGGCAGTAAAGAGTCTACATAAGCAGCTAGTTGAAGTACATGACCACGGCCGAGCCATTCGAATGCCGCATTGATTGGTGTAAGAGCGTTGTAGCTTTGGCACTTTTTTGAAAAACCGTAGCCTGCAAGGGCTGCGGTTTTTTTGTCTGAGCCCTAGATACTTGGCTCTTCCCCAAATCAGGTGGGTAGTCTCAATCATTTAACGCCGTCTGGATAAAGCTGCAGGCCCCCAAGGTGGAAGTAGATTGCAGTTTTAAAACGCTCTTTACAGCGGAAGCCGCGACTTT